>JADYZL010000258.1 GCA_020853155.1 Bryobacterales bacterium | reverse complement strand
CATCACCTTGAGGCCGAGCGCGCGCGCCATCAAGATCATGCGCCAAGCTTCCAGCAGCCCACCGCACTTATCCACCTTGATATTGACCCCGTCGAAATGCGGTGCGAGTTTCGGGATGTCCGCGGGGTGCAGGCAGGCTTCGTCCGCGAAGATGGGTATATTCACGCGCTCCCGGATCCAGTTCATATCGGCGAGGTTCGCAGCGGGCAACGGCTGCTCCATGAGTTCGACGCCCTGCTTTTCGAGCCACAGGATTTTCTCGACCGCGGCCTCTTTGGAACGGAAGCCCTCGTTGGCATCGCAGCGGAGCGGCTTGCCGGTGACCGAACGGACGGCTCCGATGATCTCTTCGTCGTTCTCCATGCCGACTTTGATTTTCAAGACCGGGTAAGGCGCGGCCTCTTGCACTTTACGGCGGACGACCTCGGCGCGGTCGATTCCAATGGAAAACGTGGTGACCGGCGTGGAAGCGGGATTCAGCCCGAAGAGGCGGCAGAGCGGCACTCCGAGACGTTGCGAGACCCAATCGAGAAGGGCGATATCCACGGCGGCCTTTGCCGCGAACTCGCCCGGGATGAGGCGGAAGACCTCATCCATAACCGGCGTGAACGAGGCGGGATCCGCCATTCGCAGAAAGGGCAGAATCTTCTCCACCGCGGCGCGGGCGGTCTCCGCTGTTTCGCGATAGCGGAGGATCGGCGCGCCTTCACCGACGCCGGTAATGCCGCCGTTGCGGTATTCGACGAAGAAGGTGTCGCGAGTGTCGCTCGACGACATGACGGTGGTCCAGGTATGGGTGAGACGGAGGCGCCGGATGCGGGTGGAGACGGCGGCCTGCGCGAAGCTGGTGGGCATTGCTGTTTTGCGGGTTGTGGATTCGGCAAATCGGCGTGCCGCGCGCCCGCGCTGGCTTCACTATACAGCAGGCCGGTTGATTCGCGCGGGTTACAATGGGAGATGCGCCACGCGCCGGCAGCGGCGGCCGCGCAGCACGAACATGTCCTGGTTCAGCCGTCCGAAATCGAAAGTGAAGCCGCTTCCAGAAGCGCAATCCGAACGCGTGGTGCGCACGGAGGGCCTCTGGTTCAAGTGCGAAGAGTGCAACGAGATTCTCTGGAAGAAGGTGCTCGAAGAGAACCTGAGCGTGTGCCCGAAATGCGGGCATCACTACCAGGTTTCCGCGCGGCGGCGGATCGAACTTCTGCTCGATGAAGGCTGGCAGGAGCGGGACGCAGGGCTGGTATCGAACGACCCTCTCCACTTCAGCGATAGCAAGACGTACAAATCCCGCCTGCGCAATATGCAGGAAAAGACAGGCATCCGGGATGCGGCGATCTGCGCCTCCGGCAAGATGCACGGCCAGCCGGTGGAATTGTGCGCGATGGAGTTGCAGTTCATCGGCGGGAGCATGGGCTCCGTGGTGGGGGAGAAACTGACGCGGGCGGCGGAGCGAGCGCTCGCGGGCGGGCATCCGCTCGTAGTCGTTTCCGCTTCGGGCGGGGCGCGGATGCAGGAAGGCATGGTGAGCCTGATGCAGCTCGCCAAGATCAGCTCGATGCTGGCCATGCTCGACGACGCGCGCATTCCGTTCATCAGCATCCTCACCAACCCGACGACGGGCGGCGTGACGGCCAGCTTCGCGATGCTGGGCGATCTCAACATCGGGGAACCGAAGGCGCTCATCGGTTTCGCGGGACCCAGAGTGATCGAGCAAACGATTCGCCAGAAGCTGCCCGAAGGCTTTCAGCGCGCGGAGTTTCTGCTGGAGCACGGCTTTCTGGACGCCGTGGTGACGCGCCAGGAGATGAAGCGCTATGTGGCGCGATCGCTCCGCCGTCTCTTGAACAAGCCCGCGCCCGCCCCGGCGGCGACGCCGGAACCCGCGGCGCCGGCAACGGCTTGAGGAAAGGCTCTCGCAAGACCCGCCATGATTCAGTTAGTCGGCGCAGGCAAGCGCTTCGGCCCGAAGCTGCTGTTTGAGAATGTCAACGTGCAGATCAACCCCGGCGACCGGGTGGGGCTGGTGGGCGGCAACGGCACGGGCAAGACCACACTGCTCAAGATTCTCGCGGGGCTTGAAACGCTGGACGAAGGCGACGTGCAATCGGCGCGGGGCCTGGCATTCGGCTATCTCCCCCAGGATGGGCTCCGGCTCACTGGACGCACGGTGATGCAGGAGTGCCTGCGCGTTTTCGAGAACCTGAAGCAGATTGAGAAACGCCTGGAGACGCTGGCCGGGGAGTTGAGCGATCTCCCGCCGGATTCGGCGGAGTACCGGGAACTGGCCGGGATTTACCACCAACTGGAGAATGAATTCACGGCTGCCGATGGGTATGCGCTTGAGGCCAAGGCCGGGCAGATTCTGAGCGGGTTGGGCTTTTCGAAAGACGACTGGGGACGGCGGGTGGAAGAGTTTTCGGGGGGCTGGCAGATGCGCATCGCGCTGGCAAAGCTGCTGCTCGAACAGCCCAATCTGCTGCTGCTCGACGAGCCGACGAACCACCTCGATCTCGAATCCCGGGATTGGCTCGAAAGCTACCTGAACCAATACCCTTACGCGATCGTGCTGATCTCCCACGACCGGTTTTTCCTCGACCAGACAGTGAACCGGATTCTGGAACTTTGGAACAAGCAGGCGTTCCTCTATACGGGCAACTACACGAAGTTTGAGAAGCAAAAGGAAGCGCGGCGGGAGCAGTTGGTGGCGCAGCAGAAATCCGTGGCGGAGCGGGTGGAACAGTTGGAGGCGTTCATCAATCGCTTCCGGGCGCAGGCCACCAAGGCGAAGCAGGTACAAAGCAAGATCAAGGAACTGGAGCGGCTGCCGAAGATTGAGATTCCACCCGAAGAGGCCACCATCCACTTTCGGTTTCCGCAGCCGGTGGCGAGCGGCCGTACGGTGGTGGAGGCCGTGGACCTGGCGAAAAGCTACGGGGAGAAGCACGTCTTCGCCAATTTCAATTTCCTGATCCATCGCGGGGACCGGATCGCGCTGGTGGGCCCAAACGGGGCGGGAAAATCGACGCTCATCCGGCTGCTCGCGGGCCTCGACGCGCCCACGCATGGAGAGTGCAAACTCGGCCACAACGTGGACGTGGATTACTTCGCGCAGGATCAATACAAGGTGCTGGACCCGAAGGCGCGCATCCTCGACGACCTCACACGCTATGCGCCCGGGCGCAGCCAGACGGAACTACGTAGCCTGCTCGGCTGCTTTCTGTTTTCGGAAGACGACGTATTCAAGCAAATCGAGGTGCTGAGCGGAGGCGAGAGGAACCGCTACGCGCTGGCGAGGATGCTTCTTTACCCTTCGAATTTCCTGCTGCTCGACGAGCCGACAAACCACCTCGACATGCGCGCCAAGGACGTGCTGCTGCATGCGCTGAAGAGCTACACGGGCTCCGTGGTGTTCGTCTCGCACGATCGCTACTTCATCGAGAATCTGGCGACGCGGGTGTTCGAAGTGCGCGATGGCGCGCTGCTCGATTACGCGGGCAGCTTCGCGGAATTTCTGGATTACAAGGCACGCATGGCGGCGCGGGACGCGGCGGGCAGCGGCGATGCGGGGAACGGAAATGGCGCTGGGGCTGCGAAGGTAGCTCCCGCTGAGATTCCAGCGACGAACGGCGAGCCGAAACGGGCGCGGCGGCTGAACCCCATCAAGATGCGGCAGATGGAAGACCGGCGGAGCGAGTTGGAGGAGGAGGCCGCGCGGCTTGAAAGCGCGATCGCGGAGACGGAGGCTGCCATGGCCGTTTACGTCACGGCGGAGCAGAGCCTTCGGCAGAGCAACGAGCTTGACGAACTGCGGGAACGCCTCGACGCCACGATGCACGAATGGGCGGAGGTATCTGAAGCGATCGAAGCGGAAGCGGCGGACGCATAGGCCCGCGCGCCGTGTTCCCAGCCCTGGGAACTAATCCACCAGAATCTGATCAATGTAGCACCAGCGCCAGGTTTCGCCGGGCTCCGCGCTTTGCATGGTGGGGTGGCCGGATTCGTGATAGTGCATCGTGGCGTGCTTGCCCGGCGAAGAATCGCAACAGCCGACGTGCCCGCACACGAGGCACATGCGCAGGTGCACCCATGCGCTTCCCGACGCGAGACACTCCACGCACCCGGAACCCGACGGTTCCACGGGACCTACTTCGGCCAGATGTTCGCAGATTCTGTTCGGCACGTGTCGGGTTCCTCCAAAGGCTCCAACCAGTCTATACCGCAACGCCTTTCCCTGGACGCGAAAGCGATTCTCTACGGGCGGCGCGGCGGCGCGGAAGGAAAAACTCCCGGCAGGCTCGTTCGGCTTTCCGCGTCACGAACCGCCGGGAGTGAGCGGGCTATGCGCCCTTCTTTACCAGTTTCGTGACGGTGAACTTACGAAACTCCACTTTCTGGTGGTCGCCCTGGATGGTGATGGGCCCGGGGTCCGCTTCATCCGCGTTGGTGGCGATGGCCGTCAAGCCGTCGATGATTCCCTTGTCGATGATCTTGACACCGTTGAGCGTGACGCTCACTTCGCGGCCGATCAAGCGGACATCCATCGTTTGCCATTCGCCCGGCTTCTTACTGGGGTTCGAGGTGGGCACGATGCGATAGTAAATGGCGCCGTGGCCCTGCTTGTAGGGCTCCTTGCCGAAGTCTTCGTTGATCTGCACTTCGTACCGCCCACGCAGGCCGATGCCGCTGTTTGAGTGCTCCGAGAGTTTGTATTCGGCGTGCAGATCGAAATTCCAGAACTTCTCCTTGGAGGTGAGATTGCCGGCGGGAGGCACATTCAGGATGTCTCCGTTCTTCACTTCCCAGCCGAGTTCCTTGTCCGGGAGCGCCACCGTGAAATTGCCGTTGCTCGCCGGTTTATCCGGCACCAGTTGGACGGTTTCGCCGGCGACCCATGTGCCGTCGTCGTGCTCATGAATTTCGGGCGCGCGTTTCGCGGTGAAGGTCACCACCTGGAAGCGCGTGGGCTCCGACGGCCATTCCTGCTTGCCGACGAGTTGATCGCCTTCGAGCTTCGCCGTGTAGACCGAAACGATGGGCGGCTGCTTGGGCAGTTTCTCGCCTTCCTTCAGCTTGGCTCGTTCCGCCATTCTGGCTTCGCGCTCTTTCTTGGCGATCTCGGGAATGTTCGATCCCCAAGTGCCGGAATACTCCAGCCGCAGACTGCCGTCATCGGCAACGTCGATCGCCGTAAGCGGATACATGCCGCCGCCGGGCACGCCCACAATCAATCCCTTGGCTTCCGGCGTGCCGACGCCTTCCAACTGAATCCAGCCGACGCGCTCCCGGTCCGCCGGATTAAACGTAACCAGCCAGCGGCCGTTGTATTTCGCGCCGAGTTCCGCCTTGTTCACGGCAGGCGCCTTGGCCGCCGGCGCGCATTGCCAAAGCAGCAGCGCTTGAAGAGTGGCGGCCGTCGCAATGGCGACGAAACGCATTCGAAGCATGGTAATCCTCCCTCATTGGCCGGCATCGTTCCTCATTTCGGAATCCGTGCCGTGGGCCGCATCGCATCGCGGCGGGACCTCCAGTATCGTATGCAAAAGCGGCGGCATCGGCAAGCCGGGGCGCAGGAGACGAGGGCCGCGCGCCGCCGCCGTGAAGGCCGGTGGGGAAGCGGGGGCCGTTTCCGGGAGCGCGGCGGCGGTTCAATCTGAAACAATCTAAAGAGATTTGTTTTCATCCGGCGTGGATTCGAATAAGTTTGAACTAGTCACCCGAATCCAAATCGGGCACCCTTGAGCCGCCCATGACCGCAGGAGGATT
>JADYZL010000257.1 GCA_020853155.1 Bryobacterales bacterium | reverse complement strand
CCATCTCCAAAATAATCCTTGCTCCCACAACCTCCCTGTTTTCCATTCCTTACATCGCCTGAAGCCCGCTACTAGCGGCATCATGGTTCGATTCCGCACACGCGAGCCGCATAATCTTTGTGCGGGGAGATCTCTGTCCTCCCGCTCATGCTGCCAAGCGCATCGCAAAGCTCTTCGAAATCCGAATCGTCGCCTCGCTCCCATTCGCTCCGGCTGGTTCGAAAGACCAGCCCGCGAGATCCTTGCTTCTGCCGCAACCCTTTCTTTACCCGCCCAATCCCGAGCGGCTTTTGTCCGGGTCGTATCCGGAAAATCCGGAAAATCCGGACAAAACCCCACCGGCCTAACCTCCTCCATCCCAATCACTTAGGAAGAAAAGAGAGCATTTTCCACCACCCGCGTTTTTTCCACGAACCGGACAAACCTCCCCCATCGGCCGCCTGTTCGCCGGAACATATTTCTCAATTGCGTGGATATTCTGGGCTGGGCCTTCCTAAGTGAAGTCGAAAGTCCTCCCGGGTTTTCTGTCCGCGGAATGCGTTCGCAAGGGAAGCGATGCGGCCTTCACCGCCCGGTCGGGATGCGCGGGCGTCTTCTTGGTCTGGACCGGCGATTCCGTTTCCCTCTTCCCATCGGATGCCTCAAGTAGAACCCTACGGCCACTTCCAAACTCGGGACATCCTGTTCCCCCTCAGCCAGCAGGCCACACAGCGGCAGGTTCAACCCGGAACGTCGTTCCCGGCAAGTTTCCGGGCGGGGCCCGCCGTTTGCGGATAAGCTGAATAGGAACCGGGATTTCCGCCATTTCCACTAAGGAGCCTCCCTCGATGCATCGCCGCGGCTTTCTGAATACATCGCTACTGGCGGCCGCACTCGCAGCGGCGAACACTTCCCCCGCATCTCCGGTGGAAACCGGGAAAGATCCCGCGCGATTCGGGCTCGACCTTTGGAGCGTGCGCAGCCAGGGCTGGAATGCATTTCAGTACGTGGACCACGCGGTGAAACAGAAGCTGAGAGTGATCCAGTTCGCCGACGCGAACACCCTGGGCAGCCTGGAGCCAGACCACGCGCGGAAAGTGAAAGCCTACGCCGACGAGAAGGGCGTGCTGCTTGAAATGGGGATGGGCACCATTTGCCCCACGTCCTCCGGTTGGCGCGGCAAGAAGGAGCCCATCGAGCCCTGGATTCTGCGCCACGTGGAAGCGGCCCGCTTAATGGGCTCTCCCATTCTGCGCTGCCTCATGGGCGGCGCGAAGGAGCGCAAGTCGGATATCCCTCTCGCGAAGCACACGGAAGCCATGCTGGCCACGCTGCGCAACATCCGATCGCAGGTCACGGATATGGGCGTGAAAATGGCGATTGAGAACCACTCCGGCGATTATCAAGGCCGGGAACTCGCGCCCATCGTGGCGGAAGCGGGTAAGGATTGGGTGGGGGTGATCTTCGATTCCGGGAACCCCATCTGGACGATCGAAGATCCCATGGTGGCGCTGGAGCATCTGGCCCCCTATGTCGTGAGCTCCCATTTGCGGGACAGCTACGTTTGGACGACGGAGGAGGGCGTGGCCGCACGCTGGGTGGTGTTTGGCGAGGGCAATGTCGGCATTCGAGACGTATTGAAGGCACTGCTAGAACGGTGCCCGAATGCCTCCGTGCTGTTGGAGACCATCACGGTGCGGCACAACGATCTCAAGGTAAAGCAGGCTGATTTCTGGACGGGGTACGAAGACGTGCCGGCAAACGAGTTCATGCGCTTCTATGCGCTGGCCGAAAAGGGGAAACCGCAGCCGCCTCTTCCGCAATTGACGAAAGAGCAGATGGCAGCGCGGCAACTCGCGGATTCGAACCAGGGCCTCGTGAATGTGCGCAGGATGTTTTCCGCATGAGCGTGCGAGATGTGTGGGCAGGGGGAGATCCATGCGTGGGAACGCGATCGGCAAGGCCGGGGGGAGGCGTGCGCTGGAACCGTTGTTGCACGGGCCTCGTCTCACCGTAGTGCTTATGCGTGCGTGCCTCGTCCCCATCTTGCTACTGGCGATTCTCCCCTTATCCCGGGCCGTCGCACAGTCGAAGAACGGTTGTTCAGGTTCCACACCCGTCGCCACGTTCAAGCTTTACGCCAAACCGGAGGGCTTCGCCCCATATCCGCTGCGGGAGGTAAATCAGCTTGAGCCGGGGATGAAGATCCAATATCAGCCAGTCTCCATTCCGGGCAACGATCCCGATGACGCTCGCGTCACGCTCATTCTCGCCGAATCCCGCAAGGGAGTCAGCACGCAGCGGCTGGAGATTCTGGACGCGATGCCCGCGGACAAAGTGGCCGAGTGGGAAGTGCCATTCCGCACCGAACTGGTCGCGATGGTATTCGGTCCGCAGGGCTTCAGCGAAGGCAAAGTGAACGCGCTGCTCAAGAAGGATACGTCGCTTATCCGGCAATTGGCGGACTATGCGGAGCAGAACCAGCGCGTCGAGGATTTGATCAACGTGCTGGCGGAGGCCGAAAGGCAGCCGCGCCCGGCGGAATCGCTCGATGCGGCGCTCTCGGGAGTGGCTTCGCGCTATGGAACTTCCATGTCGCCCATCAACCGGGAAT
>JADYZL010000256.1 GCA_020853155.1 Bryobacterales bacterium | reverse complement strand
GGTCTGGTCTAAGCCGTCGCGGCTCCCGCCCCTTCGATCGCATACACCAGCTTGCCGTTCTCGACCGTGAACACCTCTCTCTTCTGCAGTTCCTTCACAATCGCCTCCACCTCTTGTTCGTCGAGGGATTTCTGAAACATCGACGAGACCGCGTTCGCGAGCGTTTTCAACGACCGGGGTTTCGGCCCTCCGCCTTGAATGCGATCCAGAACCAGATCCACTCGTTCGGCCTGAGAATTTGTCCGGGCCGTTTTCAGATGCGCGATCTGTTGAAGCGAAGCAACGCGCTGCGCGGGCACCTTCCGAAGTCTAAGGTGCTCGATCAGCGGGTCGAATCCCGTATCACGCGAAACGATATGCAGGGAGGCGTTCTTGTCCTGCGCCGCAATTTCGCCGCAATAGAACGCGATATGGAAATCCAAGGCGTTCGCACCAATTTTGCTGCAGCGAACGATTTGTACCGTTCCTTTCATGGCTAGAAAAGCGGTCACCAACTCCACCGAAAGTTTCGTCTGGTTGGCTCCCAGGAACAGCAGCACCTTCACATTAGGAACCTGCAAAGTTTCAATGTCCGTGGGTCGCACATTCTCATAATCGATCATCACGTAGTTCGTTCGAATCATCGATTGCTCCTTTAGAAACCTACCAAAAGAAACTCACTGTGTTCTAGGCGCAGTCCCTCCTGTCCAAATTGGCTCCGTCCTTGGCCCATGTCCGTCCTTGACCCACCCGTGAGAGAGGCGCTCTCTGTTAGGGTGAGAATCGGCTCCGCCAGGAACGAAACTTCCCGCCCGGAAGGAACGCCCTGAATTGAGTATTCAGCATTTTCAGCCGGGTGTTGAAGCAGGCGTCCGGCAACCTGTTCGAACGTGCCGCCGCGGCCCATCGTGGGGAACGTCATGCGCGGCTTCCGCATGCGGGATCCGTTCGCGCCGATGCAGTTCTGCCGGCTTGCCCAGGTAAATTGGTGACACTGCGACGCCACAAATGGAAGAATGTTCACCGCGGATGCTTTGGCCTAACGGAACCCCCTGTCAAGCGAAAAGCCCGGGCTCTCCCGATCGAACGGCGAATCGGACTCCGTCATCGCGAGGAAGCTGCGAGTTCAGACGCAAGTTCGCGTTGGCTTAGGATCGTCGCGGCAGCAGTTAGGGAAGCGGCGTTTCGCGGACTTCGAACTCGAGGGCAGCGGAATTTATGCAGTTACGGAGGCCGGTGGGATTGGGACCGTCCTCGAAGACATGCCCGAGGTGAGCGCCACAGCGGGTACACAGGATCTCGACCCGCCGCATGCCCTGGGAGAGGTCGACCTTCTCCGTGACGTTCTCTTTGGCAATGGGCTGGTAATAGCTGCGCCAACCGGAGCCGGAATGGTATTTGGTCTTGGAATCGAAGAGTGGCGTACCGCAGCGAGCGTACCTGTAGATGCCATCGCCCTTAAAGTCCGTCTACTTGCCGGTGAACGCGCGCTCGGTACCCTGGCAACTGGTGACCTCAGCGTGGAACACAGAAGCACTCGCATGCAACCAGAACCAGCGAGTAAAAATTACCCCCCTCAATTCGCGTGTCTCACGAATTGGGTGCAGTCCACGGCAAACTCGACGCCACCCAACTCCGCCGCCAAGCCGCTCTGCTCCGCGTCCAACGCTGAGCGCCGGTTTCCATGAACCACCCGCACCTCTCGTTCGACCGCTCTGCGATGCGATGATCACCCATCCCACGCGGGCAGGAAGCCGATTGACTCCCGCCGGTAACTGCGCATACGCTGGCAGTACGGCGAATTGCCGTTTTCTGGAGGGCTTTCCATGAGCATCACTCGACGCGATTTTATGGCGACCACCGCGATTGCTTCCGGTATTGGCGCAGCCGCCTTGCAACCGGCGGTAGCAGCCGAAACCAATTCCAGGGGGATGCCCATGCGCAACCTTGGAAAAACGGGCGCCAAGGTAACCATATTGGCCTTCGGCTGCGGAAGCCGCTTCCTCGCCTACAAGGATGAAGATGAGGCGGATCGTGTGCTCAACCAGGCCATTGACTTGGGGATCGGCTACCTCGATACCGCCCAGGGCTATGGCGACGGGCACAGTGAAGAACGCGTGGGCCGTGTCATGAAGACCCGCCGCAAGGAAGTGTTTCTCACTACCAAGATCCAGGCGCGCAACGGCGATGCCGCCATGAAGCGTTTTGACGAGAGCCTGCGCCTTCTCAACACGGATCACGTGGACCTCGTGCATGTCCACGCCCTTTCCGGCGACGACGATCTGGCCGCCATCGAAGCCCCGGACGGCGTCTTGAAGGCCGTCTATAAGATTCGCGAACAGAAGATGGCGCGCTTCATCGGGATCACCTGCCATGCGTACCCCGATGTGCTGGCCAAGGCCCTGGAGCGTCACGATTTCAACTGCACCCAGATGGCGCTGAACGCCGCCCTGGCCGGGATGAACCTGCCCGCTGGGCGAGGGTCGTTCTATCGTTGGCCCAAGGGAGGCTTCCAGGAAGTGGCGCTTCCGGTGGCGAACCGCAAGGGCATGGGCGTGATCGCGATGAAGGTATATGGACAGGAGCACTTGAGCGGGGAGGCAACGCCCGAAGAGCTTGTGCGGTATTCGCTGTCACTCCCCGTATCCGCGGCGGTGGTGGGTATGCCCAAGGTCTCCCAGCTTGAGCAGAATGTGCAGATCGCCAAGGCGTTCAAGCCATTTGACGCAAATCGGATGCGTCAAATGTCCAGTGAGCTCGCAAATCGCAAGAAGGTCGCAATGGATGCCTTCTTCGCGAACCATGTCGACGCATAGGCGAGGTGTTACATCGGATGCGGCGGGGCAAGAATGTCCCGCCGCCCTAAATTTGCATATCCATGCCGGATCTTGCCGCCTTCCTCGTTCAACACGGCTATCTCCTATTGGTGGCCTTCGTCTTGTTCGAGCAACTGGGGCTGCCCCTGCCGGCCGCGCCGATGATGCTCGCGGCAGGCGCATTGGCGGCCACAGGTCATCTTGATTTCGGGTACGCCTTTTTGTGCGGATTGGCGGCTTGCATCGGGGCGGACACCCTTTGGTATCTTCTCGGCCGCAGGTACGGCAACCACGTGGTGCGTGCGCTCTGCCGGTTCTCCTTGGAGCCGGACGATTGCTCCCGGCGGACCGGCGATCTCTATCATCGGCACGGCCCTCTCGCGCTGGTCTTCGCGAAGTACGTTCCAGGGCTGAATTCGATCGCCTCCCCGCTGGCAGGCCTGCTTCGCGTGAAGTTCCATCGTTTCCTCTTCTTCGATGCCATCGGCGCTTCGCTCTGGGTGGGCGGAGTGATGGGACTCGGCTACCTGTTCAATGGCGAAGTGGAGCGAATCGGCCTGTGGCTTGCCGGTTTCGGTTCCGGTTTTATCGTCCTGGTGATCGCGGTGTTCATCGCGTACCTCGCGCTGAAGATTTGGCTTCGGCGCCGCTTCGTCGCCCGCTTGCGGACG
Source organism: Bryobacterales bacterium (assembly GCA_020853155.1). GTDB lineage: Bacteria > Acidobacteriota > Terriglobia > Bryobacterales > Bryobacteraceae > JACTMJ01. The sequence goes on along the minus strand of JADYZL010000256.1, from coordinate 3,469 downwards.
GCCCGGATATCCCCGGAAGCGGTTTGGAAGCTTCTCAGATCGGGCAATACGCTCGCCGTTGTCGATCTCCGGCACCGCGAGGAGATCGATCTCGTTGGCGCGAAAGTGCCGGGAGCGATCCAGATCCTGCCCGAGGAATTGCGACACCGCGCGGCGGAAATTCCACGGGACCGGGATATTGTTCTCTATTGCTCTTGTCCAAACGAAGTCACCAGCGCGCGAACGGCATTGCGCCTTCATGCTCGCGGGATCCAGCGCATCCGTCCGCTGCTCGGTGGATTCGACGGGTGGGTGAGCGCGGGGCTCCCCGTTGAATCGGTACATTCGGTCAAGTTTGGCAAGTCCGAACCAGACCTTTTCCATTTGGCGTCCGCTCCGTCACCATCCCCCGCTGAGCCAGTCCGGGCTCGTTCGCGGGATCGGTAGCCGCGGCCGGACATCCAAGTTCAGACGGTCTCAGAGTTTTGCAAGAGAATTGAGAAATTTTAATGATATTCTTGATCACCTGAGATGTTAGAGGATTGTCTAAGTGAAGGACTTCGGGCCAATACCCGTTTTTTCAGCGGTGGAATCCGGTGTTTCAAGATGGGATTTCTCGTCATTCCTCCGGATCGAAACCAGCGAATTCGGAATGCCGGAAAATTCTCAGTCAAATTTGTCCAATCTTCGCGCCGCAGTACTATGTCGATGGATCTAGCTCTTTCCGTCGTTCCCCTTTTCTTCTCCTCGAATTCACCCGGAAATCTCAGTAGTTTATGTAAGGGAACTCGTTGGAAACATGAGCGTAGCCGCCACCTTCGCAAGACTGCAAGCGCATAGGTACGCCGCCCTCCCGCTGGATGCCCTGAAGCGGGTCCGGCACTGCGCGGCGGGGGCTCTGTCTCGCATACCCCGTTGGGCGGAGCACAACGGTTCCGAATCCGTCGCGATCCCGTCGCAGTCCGGTTGCCCAAGTGCGCTTCCGGGGCTCAATCAGCGGCTGGTGAGGAGCACGTGGCTGCAATCCGGCAATAGGATTCTCTGTACCGATGGACGGCTGCGATTAAGTAGCCGCGAGACGCTCGACATTTGCGCAACGCCACGAGAAACCCCTCGCGCAATTCGTCATTTTGCGCGCTGGCTGGACTATCTCGCAGCAGACGGCATTGGCGTGGAGGTCCGCAAGCTGGATGGCTGGCGCACCTGCGCCATTGTGGATGGCGTCGCGGTTCCCATTCGGGTTCGGGAACGGATGCGCCTGGTTCCGCGCGGTAACTGGTTGAATATTGCCATCGAACGCTGGCTCGGCGGAAGCATCCCGACGATGCTGGTTTCGAGTGGAAGGCTGGAACTGCAACTCCTGAGGATGGGCGTTGCATTCGCTTCGTTCCCGGTGGAGGGCGAAATCTCCCACTCGACGATGGAGAAAGTTTCCTGCGCGATCAGAGACATGGCCAAGCGGCAGGTGGGCTATCAGCAGCGCATGCATGCCGTGGCGGTCTCGGAAGCGGCTAAGCGGGAAACGTCCGCCAAGTCCAGGAAGCGGCGTGCCGCAGCGGCATCTCCCGAACCGAAGCCGGTTGCGGCGCAACTCGCCCCGCAAGAGAATTACGCAGATGTGTTGGCGGGCCTCACGGCTCTCTCGGCGCTGGGCAGCGCTCAGATCCAGGAACTGGTGCGAGCGATCGAGAAGCTGACGGAAAACACCCGCGCTCCGGAAATCAGAGGGGATCTGGAGGCGAGCGAATCCGTCGCCCGTCTGGCGCAAGCGATCGCCGGAGCGCTGCACTCGCCAGCGGAAGAGCGGGAACCGGCCGTGCTCACGGTCATCTCAAGTGGAGAAGCCAAAGAGGGGAAATCGGGCGCATCCTCGCGAGGCCGCCGTTCACGCAGAGTCGCCTGACGCGCCGCTTCGCCGCGCGAGCCGCTTCGATGGTTCAGCTTGCCTTGGGCCGCAGGTACATTCCCCCGCCGGGGCGATTGTGAAAGTCCACGGATAGGATCCCGCTTGCGTCGGTCCCGGCTTCCGCCAGTTCCTCGCCGTCGATCTCGATCAGGTATGGCGCCGAGGCACGAAGGCCCAGCCAGAATACGCGGTCGCATTCGGGGATCGCGGCTGCCGAGAGACCCCCGGCCGGGTTCTGCGTACCCTCGAGCACCACCGTGGATGGCCCCAGTGCCAGTACGCCGTTCCGCGCGGGTGGAGTGAGCACTTTGATCCCGTCGAGCGTGAAGTATTGCATCTTGCCGTCGATCAGCCCGAACCAACTTGCGTTCTCCTCCCAGGCGGATCGCACCAATAGGGTGCCGAAAGCGGGTAGATGCTGGTAGAGCGGCAGGTAGAAATAGCTCAGGCTCGGCTGGTACGGATTGCACCAGAAGAACTCGTACGGAGCGCCATAAGCGCCGCGCATCCGGAATCGCGGGCTCAGCAGCCAGCCTTGCAGGTACTGGCTTGCTTCCGCGTTCGTATCGAGGGCCACCATCGCCAGTTCGGCCGCGCGAGATCGCACGCAGACGTCGGGGTCTGGCTGCCCATCTCCCGCGAACGCCGGCACCCGGTAGTCGTTCTCACCGCCGGGAAGGGAAGCCGGGTAATGGCGCAGCAAATGCCAAATCGGGTAATCCCGGAAGAAGTCCATCGCCGATTCCCGTAGATCCAGCTGCAACGCCTTCTCGAAGCTGTAGAGGATCTCCACGAACGCCAGGGCGTCGCCGTGCGAAACAGGGATGTGCCCTCGTTTGATTCGGCCGGTCTGACGCGACCACCATTTTCCGTGGACCCAGCGAAGGGCATCGGCGCTGCGTTTGGGAAAGTCGTCCGCAAGGGCGATGGCGGCCAGCGTGACATCGCGGGCGGCGCCCGTGTCATCGAGGTTCGTCGGGAAGCTGGTGGCGGTCGCGAGCAGGCGAGCGTCAAGCCGCTCGAGATCGGCTGGCTTGAGCGCGCTCCGGCACCAGTCACGTACTTGGGCAACCTCGCGGATCGCGGTGCGCGGCCCAACTGCGGCGATCGCCTTTGCCGCCAGTTCCGCATTCCCGGTTGCGAGGTGCCCCAGCGCATGCGCGAAGGCCGGTTCGGGAAACTGAGCGCCGCCCTGGAGCAACATCTCAAGCTGAGTCCAGCGGTCGGTCCGGCGTTGCACTTCGCGCCGGATCAGCCGGAGCCGGTCTTCATTCAGCAGCACCCTGGGCGATGGCTGAAACACGCCATAGGATTCCTGTCCCAAAAGCGGTGCGGAAACGGTGGCGCTCAGCCCAATCATTTTCAGCCAATCCCGGCGTTTCAGTTGAGGTTCCCGGCAGTCCATCCTGCCTCATTGTGTCATAGTGACACGCTTGTTCCGCCTGACACACTTTGCGGACACAGCTTGAGATAGAGCGGAGATTTTTTTTCAACAGCTTAGCGGACTTTTCATTTGGTCGGCGGCGTGCTAGGATTCGATAGTGAATTGACGAAACTTGTCTTTTGACCTGCCCTCTGGTGCAG
>JADYZL010000255.1 GCA_020853155.1 Bryobacterales bacterium | reverse complement strand
GGCGTCTTGTCGCCGGAGAGGGAGACGTTCTTGACGCTCCCGATCACCCTGCCGTTCAACCGGACGGGAGACCGCTGTGCCATGGCGCCGGAATCGCCCATGTACGTGTAGCGCGGAACCGTGTTGCGAAAGAGTGACCCCCCGCTCGTGAGTAGAAATATCAAGGTGCCGAGAATCACCAGCGCAACGATCGCCATGATGCCGACGCGCAACTGTGCCCACCGTGTCTTACTCTTGTTTGCCATAGGTTTTCATCCGGGGCTTCATAAAATTCCGCACGTACGGGTCGCGCGTTTCCTCGAGTTCCGATTGCGTGCCTTCAAAGGCGAAGTGGCCGCTGCGCAACACCCAGAAGCGCGTGCCGGCGTCGCCTCCATCGCGGTTGACCGGTTCGATGCGATGGGTCTTGTCATTGTAGGTGTAGTTCGCCAGAAAATGGCCGTCCTGGTAGCGATGTGTCGCGATCATCGTGGTTGTATTGTGAACGCAGCGCTCTTTCGCGATCAGCGCCACGATCGTATACGAAGTGATGGGATCAAGACCCGCCGTGGGGGAATCGTATAGCGTCAGCGTGGGGTTGGTTACCATGGCGCGGGCAATGCCCACTCGCCGCCGCATGCCCCCGGAAAGCTCGGATGGAACTTTGTCGAGGGTCTCTCCCAGCTCCACGAACTCCAACGCTTCCTTGGTCCGTTCAAAGATCTCTTCGGAGGAAGGCCGGTTGACGCGGTTATTCTCGAGCGGATAGGCAACGTTTTCCTCTATGGTGAGGGAATCGAACAAACCCCCTTCCTGAAAGAGTACGCCCAGTTTGCGGCGCACGGCGAACCACTGGGTTTCACTGAGATGGGAGGTGTCTTCGCCGAACACTTTCACCCTTCCGCGGTCTGGCTTGAGGAGCCCGAGAGCCGTCTTCATGAGGACGCTCTTGCCGCTGCCCGCTGCGCCGAGGATGATCCGGGAATCGCCCTCCCGCACCAGAAACGAGAGATTATCGAGCGCCGGCGCGCCCGCGAACGATACGGTCACGTTCTCGAACTCGAGGATGGGACGGCGTTCCGCCATGGCTCAATACACCCTGCCCACAAAGATTTTGGTGATAAAGAACGTCAACACGAAGATCAGCACGGAGGCCACCACCACCGCTTGCGTTGTCGCGCGGCCCACGCCCTGCGTGCCCCCGGTGGTGTTCAGCCCGTAATAGCAACCGATGAGCGAAATGGCGAAGGAGAAAACAAACGGCTTCACGAGGCCTTGCGCGATATCAGAATAATCGAGCGCCTGCCACGCGGTTGTCCAGAACTGCGGCCCGGTGATGCCCAGCGTGCTGATCGCCACCAGGTAGCCGCCGAAGATTCCCACGAAATCCGCGATCACCGTAAGCAGCGGGAGCGTGAAGGCAGTGGCCAGCATGCGGGGCGTCACCAGCTTCTGGATGGGGTCGGTTCCCAGCGCCCGCATGGCGTCAATCTGCTCCGTCACCCGCATCGAGCCGAGTTCGCTGGCCATTCCCGACGCGTTCCGGCCCGCTACCATCAGAGCCGTCAGCGCGGGCCCCAGTTCGCGGACGAGCGTGATGGAGACCACCATGCCCGTTTGTTCCTTCGCGCCATAGGTGGCGAGCGCATTCGACATCTGCAGGGCCATCACAGCTCCGCTGAAGAAGCCCGTGAGAATGACGATGGGCAGGCTGCCCACGCCAATGATGTCCATCTGGATGAACAAGTCTGTCCAGTAAAATGGCCTACGGACGATGTTGCCGATCGCCTTGCCGCCAAGGATAAAGACGTCCTGGACCGCCTGAACCGGGCCTTTGAGAAAATCCAGCAAGCGTCAGTTCTCCGCGAAAAAAGGTACTCTTACCATAGTAGCGAACGTCTTCCGGTTCAACAGGGAAGAGATTGCAATGAAGGGGCTTACCGATATTACAGGCATTCGCGTGGGACATGCCACTAACCTGGATGCGTTGACGGGCTGCACAGTGGTGTTATTTCGAGAGCCGGCGGTGGCTGGCTACGACGTACGCGGCTCCGCTTCCGGCACGGCGGAGTTCTTCGTGATGGACCCGGGCCACATCGCCGGGCGCATCCACGCGATCTGCCTCGCGGGCGGCAGCGCCTTCGGCCTGGATGCCGGTACGGGCGTGCGCAAGACTCTGGAGCGGAAAGGGATTGGCTTCAAGACCTCGCATGCGCTGGTTCCCATCGTACCCACCGCGATCCTCTACGATCTGGGGATCGGCAAGAGCACGGTGCGTCCGGATGCGGAGATGGGGACGCTGGCATGCGAAGCGGCGACGGATTACGCCGTGCTTGAAGGCGCGGTGGGAGCGGGAACGGGCGCTACTGTGGGCAAAGCGCTCGGAGCGGAACGTGCCATGAAGTCCGGGATCGGTTCGGCAACAGTCGCCCTCGGCGGCGAGCACGACGGTATACTCGTGAGCGCTTTGGCGGCAGTGAACGCCTATGGCGACGTCAAGGATCCGGCGACCGGGAAGATCATTGCCGGTGCGCGCCGGAGCCCCGGCAGCATGGAGTTTGCGAATACCGCCAAGCTGTTGATCGAAGGGCGGAGTGGGCGCGATTCGGGCCCGATTGATCCGCGCGTGCCGAAGGGGGAGAACACGACGCTGGTCGTGGTAGCCACCAATGCGGGGCTCGATGCCGTGGAAGCGCGCAAGTTAGCGCAGTTGTCGCAGATCGGCATGACGAACGCCATTTCGCCGGCCCATACGATGGTGGATGGGGACCTGGTAATCGCCGTGAGCGCGGGCCAGCGCAAGGCGAGCATGATGGCGTTGGGCGCGGCCGCCGCGGAGGCCGTCGGGCAGGCGATTGTTCGCGCCGTGCGAGCAGCGCCCAGCCTGGGTGGATACCCCGGACTCGCGGGAATCCGCTAGCCGGCCAATGGCGGCGGCCCGAGAACCGCCTTCCAGACTTCGCCCGCCCGCATCGGGGGTTTCCCTCCCCGGACGAAGCGCGCGCGATGGATCTGGACGGCCTCCAGCGGCAGCACTCCCTCCCGCACCGCCACTGAGATTGCCGTAGCGTTTCCTTCCCGCGCCACGGTGCAGGTTCCGAAGGCATATCCCGTTGCGAAAAAGTGCTTCCCCTCGGTTACCGAGAACTTCATTTCCCGCTGTACCGCCGAGTAATGGAAGCCGGTGAGCGCCGGCACGGCCGCCCAGGCTGCCATGGCGCGTGCATAGTGATGGCCGCATTCTGCTTCGTCAAAGGGGCTGCGCTTCCTTCCGTCGTAGCGGTCGCGGATATTCGCGATGCAGGTGACCCCTTCCTGCGTCATCCCTTCCTGAAGCATCCCGACGGCTGCCGTGTACTCGAATCCGGTCATCACTTCGCTCCAATAGGGAAAGGGGCGCGCGGGGCGATCCTTCGGGTAATCGGCCATCAGGAGCGCTTTCTCGCTGCCCAAGGCGAACGAACGCATCGAATTGAAGTGGTTCGCCAGACTCTCCCGGTAGTTGTACTTGAGAATGGATCGCAGCGTTGTCTGGATGTTCTCCCGCTTCGCCAGATAGCCCAGCCCGCAAACGTGCGCCATGTATTGGCCGGCCAGTTGATCGACGAGGCAGCCGGTGGCGAGTTGGAAGTCGGGATTCGAGAGATCGCGCGCGCCCATGCCGATCAGTAGCTCGGGCGCTACTTTCGAAGCATCTCCCGG
>JADYZL010000254.1 GCA_020853155.1 Bryobacterales bacterium | reverse complement strand
TGGCTCTCACGCGGTGGCCCCTGGCCCCGAAGTATCTCTTCTACTTCGATTCCGTGAACATGGCCTACTCGTTGGGGGATTTCGACCCGCAGCGGCACCAGCCGCAACCGCCGGGCTATCCGCTCTATGTCGGGTTCTGCAAGGCGATTCACGCACTCGGATTCTCGCCGGAGGCGACGTTTCTTGTCAGCGGCGTGCTTGCCGGAGCATTGGCGGCGTGGCTGTTGATCAAGTTCGGGGAAGAGTGGGGAAACAGCAGAGCCGGGTGGATGGCCGCGCTGCTCTTTTGCTTTACCCCAGTGTTCTGGTTCAATTCGCTAACCAATCAGGGCCGCGCCTTCAGCGCCGTGGCCAGCGCGGGAACGGCGTGGCTATGTCTGCGGGCGTCGCGAGCGAATGCGCATTGGGGGTGGCTGGCGGGCGCGGCGTGTTTTCTGAGCGTGATGGCAGGCTTCCGGCCGGTGGAATCTCTCATGCTGACGCCGTTGCTGCTATGGGTGATCTGGAAGCGGCGGCCGGGCGGAGGGGCGCTTGCGGTAGCCGTAGCGGTGGGCGCCATACCGGCAATGGCGTGGGGCTGGGTGCTGCTCGCCGAATCTGGCGGCCTGTCCGCGTATCTCGAACTGATGCGGAACTATGCCAATGCGGAGAACATCGTCGCCACGCGCACGGCGGCGCATCCGCTGAAGGCCGTGCTCAAGACGGCGGAGTTCGTGGGGGCCATGCACCTGATGGCGTTTCTGCCGTGGTGCTGGGCGTTGTTGTTCGCGCGGCCCCGCCTTAAGGGATGGGGCGGTTTTCTGGCGGTCTGGCTGCTGCCGGGTATCGGTTTTCAGATCCTCGGCCATGCGGCGGATCCGTGCCATACGCTGGCAACGCTCGTGGGCGTTTGCTGGATCGGCGGCCTGACTCTGGCGGAATTGCGCGGTTCCAAGGGCAATCTCGCCTTAGCGACGGCCTGCATCCTGGGCACGGTGTTGTTTCTGAACCCGTTGCGGGGTGCGGCGCGCGCGACGAGCTACGACGTTATAAGACGGGTGAATGCGGCTGTTTCGCAAGCGGTGGATACGCTGCGCGCGGCGGAGGGAAATGGACCGCTCACCATTGTGGTGAGGGATACGATCGTCACCTGGCGTCACCTGGCCTGGTATTTCCCGAAGGCGGAAATCTGGGTGGTGGAACCCACCCGGCACTGGAGCCCCAGCGGCGCGGCCGAGTATGTGCCGGATGCGGCGAAGCAGGTCTGGATCGTGGATCGCGCAGGCATCAGACGGGCGGCGAAGGATGCCGCGGCGGTGCTGCCGGAACCGGCGCGCCACTGAAGCGCAAACGAGTCAACCGGCTGAGTTCACGCACCGTCTTCCAAAGAGGCGCGAGGCGGAAGAACTGGGATTGGCCGTGAAGGCGCGGTTTGTGCGTGACGCCGAGTTCAATCGCGCGAAGGCCAAGGCGTTCCAGCCCCCACACGAGTTCCACGCAGATGGTTCCGCTCGAGGAACGCAGCGGGAGCGATTGAACGGCGTCGCGGCGCAACAGGCGGAAGTCGCAATCCACATCCTTGAGGCGCAGGGAGAAAAGCAGACGCACGAACTCGCGGTAGGCAGCGCCCAGGAAGATGCGGCGCCACGGATCCGAACGCCGTTTCTTGAAACCGTTCACCCAAGGTGCGCCATTCGCGGCCGCATCGAGCAGCAGGGAGAGTTCCGCCACCTCATATTGCCCGTCGCCGTCTGTATAGAAGACATACTCCTTCGAGGCCGCGGAAAATCCGGATCGCAACGCGCCCCCGTAGCCGCGGTTCACGGGATGCGTCACCACGCGAAGGCGTTCTCCCCATTGCACGCGGCAGGCCTCGAGCACGTCCGCCGTTGCATCCTGGCTGCCGTCGTTGATGACGATCACTTCAAACTCTTCCACAAGTTCCGTGCAAACCCGGAAGGCCTCCTCGACGAGCGCGGCGATGGTTGCCGCATCGTTATAAGCGGGGAAGAACACACTGAGCGAGTAAGGGAAGCGGCGCGGCGCGGGGGTGGAAGTCATGGTTCGAGGCCGTATGTGAAGACGGGTGTTCCCTCCGGGGGTGGCGCTTCCGCGATGGAAAGAACGTCGGTATGCTTCCAGCCGAGCGCGACATCCGCTGTGTAGCGGTAAACCCACACGCTATAGGGCGACGGGCCCACGTAGACGGGGCGCCCGTTCCGTTGTGCAAATTGCAGGAACGCCTCCGTCGGCCGGCTGCGCCACTCGTACTGCGGATACTTCTTCAGCCAAAGATAGAGCGGGTTCCAGAGGACGAACGCCAAGGCGGTGAACGTGGCGAGGCGGCGAATGCGGGTCGATTCATCCCGTGCCGCGGCGTCCCAGGCAAAGGCGAGCGTGGCGGCCAAGCCGAGCGTGGCCAGATACGTATGGCGGCTGGGGGCGAACGGCATATAGGTGAGGAACGAATAGGGCAATAGGGTGACGATGGAAAAGCTGAGTGCTGCCGCAACCGGCACGGCCTGGCGCTTCCACAGCAACAAGGCGATCGCCACCACTCCCCAAGGCAGATAAAGCCGCCAGAGCGTGCGCAACAGGTTTGCAACGAAAGGAGCGTGGAGGGAGAACGTGCCATCGTGCAGGTGCTGATGCTGCCGGCTCGCGGCAAAAACCGCCCAGGCATAGCCACACACGGCTAACCCGGAGAGGGCGATTATGGCGAGATCCGCGCGCCGCCGCGGCCCCTCGATCCACCAGCAACCAGCCAACAAGGCAGGCAACACCGCAGCGGATTCCTTGGAGTAGAGTGCCAGCACAAACGAGGCAAGCGCCAAGCCGAGCCAGCCCGCGCGACGAAGGCGCAACCACTGCAGCCAGCCGAGCAGACACAGCAGCGTGAACCCGAACACCAGCAATTCATGGACCGCGGCTACCCAGACCACCGCCTCCTGGTGACTTGCCACCAGGACAAACGCCATTGCGGCCACGAATGCGCGGCGGTAGCCGAGCCGGGGCCAAACGCCGCACGCCAGGATGAGCAGACCATTGCACACATGGAGCAGAATACTCGCCAGCCGGTGGTAGAAAATGTCCGTGCCGGTCACCGCTTCCACCGCGCGCGTGAGGAAGAGCGACGTCGCGCGGGTGCGGTAGAGGGCATCTCCGGCCAGTTTCGAGAGGCCGCCGGCGGAGATGAACTCGCGGCCCAGGCCGATTTGCATGTAGTCGTCGGAGATAGGGGGCAGCGCCAGGAATGGCAGATACGGGAGGATGGCGGCAGCGCTCAGTAACGCTATCGCCAGCAGCAGACGCCGGGGCGGAGGAAAATCTATGAAACGGGCGAGGTTCATGCCGGGATCGACCTCTTGCAGGCGAGCACCCATAGGGATTGTCCAACGGGGAAGCTTCCGCCGCGACGGAGCCAGGCCGCTTCCGCCATAAGAACGCTCCTCAGGGCGGCGTTGAGCATCGGGGGAACGGGCTGCAATCCGCTCTCGGGCGGGGCGTTCAGGAGAGGTTCCCAAACACGAAACTTGAAGAGCGTTACCGGCAGAAGCAAGCAATTCGCGTACGTGTGCCGGATGGGCGTGAGGCCGCTTCGTTCGAGAGCGGGCAACAAGGTTTGTTTGCGAAAGCGCTGACGCTCGTTCACGAAGGAGGAGTGGCGGCTGCGCAACCAGGAAAAGGCTGAAACGCGCAGCAGAAGCAGTCCGCCGGGGACAAGCACGCGGGCAAACTCATCCAGGGCGATCCACTCCTCGCCGGGCTCGAGGTGGACGAGTACGTCTAGCGCCAGCAGCGTCCGCACACGGTTACCGGCGAATGGAAGGCTTCGCATATCGGCCAGCGTGAGGCCGCTCAGGCCCCGGTCGCGGGCGTAGCGCAAGCCTTCCGGGGCAAGGTCCATCGCAATTACCTTGGATTCGGGATAGCGCCGCCCAAAGAGCGCGCTCACGCCGCCCGTGCCGCAGCCCACTTCGAGCATGAGGCCGCCGGGCGAGTGGTGATGGTCGAGGAAGTCCCACAGCATGCGGTTCATTCCCTGAAACCACCAGAAACGCTCCTCCGTGGCGGCGATGTT
>JADYZL010000253.1 GCA_020853155.1 Bryobacterales bacterium | reverse complement strand
GGCGACAAGACCGCGCGCGAAGTGATGACCCCACGCATCGATATGGTGGTGGCGCACGCGGAAAGCAGCTTGGCCGCGCTCCGCCAGCTTGTCATTTCCGCGCATTTCTCCCGCTTCCCCGTCTTCGAGCGGGATCTCGACGATATCATCGGCTTTGTCCACGTCCGGGATATGTTCGAAGTGGGTGACAAAGACCTCGAAACCCGCACCGTCCGTGAACTGGTCCGGCCCATCCGTGCCGTGCCCGAATCCAAACTGGTGAGCCGCCTCCTCAAAGAGATGCAGGCCGAGACCACCCACATGGCGATCGTCGTCAACGAGTATGGCAACACCGCCGGCCTCGTCACGCTCGAAGACGTGATGGAAGAAGTCTTCGGCGAAATTCGAGATGAGCACGAACCCGAACACGATATTGAGGATGATTCGAACGGCGGCTTCATCGTTCCCGGCTCGCTGGACCTGGACCGGCTGGACGAGTTGTTCGGCTATCAACCGGAACCGGAGACCGAATCCACCACGGTGGGCGGCTTGATCGCCGAATGGGTGGGGCACGTCCCGCGCGTGGGCGAGGTGGTTGAACATGACGGCTTGAAGATTGAAGTTCTGGCCGGTAATGAACTTCGTGTGGATAAGATCCGCGTCACCCGGCAGGCGGAGGAGACGCCAGATGACGGAAACTAAGATAGAGCATGGCTAAGCAACCGAAGAGTAAGTATAAATCCGGATTCGTGAGTCTGCTGGGGAGACCGAATGCGGGGAAATCCACGCTCCTGAATGCATTCGTGGGAGAGAAGATCGCCATCGTCAGCGACAAGCCGCAAACCACTCGCACCACGGTGCAGGGTGTGATCAGCGAGCCTCGCGGCCAGGTGGTGTTTCTCGATACGCCGGGCATTCACCGTACCGACACCCAATTGAACAAGCGCATGATGGATGCCGTGCGCAGCGCGCTCGACGCCCGGGATCTCTTGCTCTATGTGATCGACGCCGCCCGGCCGGAACTGGATCAGCAGCGCCAGGCTCTCGAATTCCTGCAGCGCACGGAAACGCCGGTGGTGCTGGTTCTCAGCAAGGTGGATCGCATCGCGGACAAGCGGGAGCTTCTGCCCCTCATCGAAAAATCCATGGAGCTTTACCCCTTCCGGGAAACCGTTCCCGTCAGCGCCCTCACCGGAGACAATCTCGACGAACTGCGCAAAGTCGTATTCTCGTATTTGCCCAACGGTCCGCGATATTTCCCGGAAGACCACCTCACGGATCAGCCGGAGCGCTTTCTCGCCTCGGAACTGATCCGCGAGAAGATTCTGCAGGCCACCCGCGCGGAGGTACCGCATTCCGTTGCGGTCGCCATCGAGCAATGGCTGGAAGAGCCAAAGCTCACGCGCATCTCCGCCAGTATCCTGGTGGAACGCGCCGGCCAGAAGGGGATCCTCATCGGGGCCAAGGGCGAGATGCTCAAACGGATCGGAAGCGAAGCCCGCCCGGAGTTGGAGAAGATGCTCGGCACGAAGGTCTACCTGGAGCTCTTCGTGAAAGTGAGCACGGGTTGGCGCGACAAGACGAATGTGCTGAACGAACTGGATTGGCGCGCACAATTCTCCCAGGCTTCTCCGGCGGAGCCGCTAATCGGCGAATAGCCACGTTCGCCTGGCCTCCGCGGGCAAAGAAAGGGTAAGAAAATGTCGGAAAAGTTGTTCCGGATGCACATGATCATCCCGGGCTCCGAGGTAATCCAGGCGCAGGATTTCGAGTTGTCGCCCACCAATCCTCAGGCAGAGGATGTCTGCGAGCTGTTCCACCGCTTCCTCGTGGATAAGCCGGCGGAATTCCGTTTGCGCCTCCCGTTCCTGAAGCGTGACGAGATTGAAATGGAATGGGCCGCGGCTCCGGGCGGAACGGCGCTTTGCACCTTCTACGAGGACGACTCGCCGCTGGCCAGCGCGGTGCTGCTCTCCGGCCTCGATCCGAATTCCGACAGCCAGATGGCCGCGCTCTATGAAGCTGCGATCCTGGATCCGATTTTCGGAGAAGAATCGAAAAAGGTGCTGGAGTTTGAGGGTTATCCCAGTATCGCCGTGGCGATGCTCGGTGCGGCTCCGGAGCGCGCCCGCACGATGCAGTTATTCTACGCGGCCCTCGCCAGCGTCTTCTTCCGCCAAATGAAACAACTGCGCGGCGTAAACTGACGGCACAGCCCAATCCCCAGCCATGAACACCGGACGATTGCAGTTGCTCGGCGCCGCCCTGCTTTTCTCCACGGGCGGCGTGGCCATCAAGGCCCTTTCCCTGAACAGTTGGCAGGTGGCTTCCTTCCGTTCGGTGCTGGCCGCTGCCGCGCTCTATCTTCTGCTCCCCAATGCGCGGAAGGGTTTCAAACTCTCTTACTTTGCTCCGGCCCTTGCGTATGCGGGCATGCTCATCACTTTCGTAAGCGCCACCAAGCTCACCACCTCCGCCAACGCCATCTTCCTGCAATCCACCGCGCCGCTCTACCTTGTCTTTCTGGGGCCGCTCATCCTCAAGGAGCGGGCGCGGCGTGCGGATTGGCTCACTCTGCTCATCCTCGGCGCGGGGCTCTCGCTCTTTTTTCTGGGCGACGAGGCTCCCCTGCAAACGGCGCCTCACCCGTTCGCCGGCAATCTCATCGGCGCGCTCAGCGGCGTAATGTGGGCGTTCGTCGTCGTGAGCATGCGCTGGTTGGGCACGCGCTCCGCAGATCCGCAAGCGGGCATGAAAGTGGTGATTCTTGGCAACCTGCTCGCCTTTGTGGCTTGCCTGCCGCTGGCGCTTCCCGTCACCGGTTCCACACCCACGGATTGGGCGATCCTAGCCTACCTCGGCCCCATCCAGGTCGGGCTGGCCTACGTGCTGATGACGAAGGGACTCCAGCAGGTGCCGGCTCTCGAATCCTCGATGATTCTGCTTGTTGAACCGGCCATCAACCCGATTTGGACCGGCCTCGTACTACGAGAGGTCCCCGCGCCGCTCGCCATCCTCGGGGGCGCGCTCATCCTGGGAGGGACGCTGCTGCGCATGGCCGTGGGCTCCCGCCGAGGGCGCCCCGCGCCAGCGCGGGAGGCCGCTCTCGATCCGGACCCTCCCTCGAACCACTAGACCGTCACGTGCATCTGCATCTGCTTCTGCTTGGCTTCCGCGAGAATCTCGAGCATCCGCGCGGTCTCTTCGAGATCCACGCACCCGTCCGTGATGCTAACGCCATACTCCAGATGGCCCGGCGTAAGCGGCTGGCTGCCCGCCTTGATGTTGCTCTCCACCATCAGCCCCAGAATGCTGCTCGATCCGTTGGCGATCTGCCGCGCGATATCCTCCACAACGATTCCCTGCTTCCGGTAATCCTTCGAGCTGTTCGAGTGGCTGGCGTCCACCATCACCTTCGAGGGCAGTTTTTGCGCGGCGAGCGCTTCCACCGCCGCCTGCACATGCTCCGCGGAGTAGTTTGGCTCCTTGCCGCCGCGCAGGATGACGTGGCCATCGAGGTTGCCCTTCGTATGGACGATCGCCGAACGCCCAAGCTTCGTCACGGAAAGAAAATGGTGCGGAATCCGTGCCGCTCGAACGGCGTCCACCGCGATTCGCATATTTCCTTCGGTCCCGTTCTTGAAACCGACGGGGCAGGAAAGGCCGGATGCCAGTTCGCGATGCACTTGGCTCTCGGTGGTTCGCGCGCCAATCGCACCCCAGGAAATGAGATCGGCGAAATACTGCGGGGAAATCATGTCGAGGAATTCGGTGCCCGCGGGCAGCCCCATTCCGTTCACTTCCACCAGCAGCTTGCGCGCCATGCGAAGGCCGTCGTTGATGCAGAAAGTGCCATCGAGAAACGGGTCGTTGATCAGCCCCTTCCACCCGACGGTCGTCCGCGGCTTCTCGAAGTAGACCCGCATTACCATCAGAATCTCGTTCGTGAGCGGCCGGGCGAGTTCGAGCAGGCGCCCCGCGTAATCGAGCGCCGCGGCCGGTTCATGAATGGAGCATGGCCCCGCAATCACCAGCAGGCGGGAATCGTTGCCATAGAGGATGTTGCTGATCGCTCTTCGCGTGTCGTAGATCAACTCCGCGTTCTCGCGCGAGACCGGGAGTTCCCGGATGATTTCCGTGGGAGCGGCGAGTTCCTTGATTTCCTGAATGCGTATATCGTCAGTGTCGTGGTACATGGTCGAGCGGAGGCCGCCGCGACGAACGCGGCGCAAAAGAATCCATCTTTATTAAACCACTACCGGGCTCCGGGACACATCTTTCCGCCATTCCGGAAACCCGGATGGGTTCACTCACGGGCAAGCGCGGCCCGGTTCTTCCGCGTCGCCTTCTCCATCTGTGCTTCCGATATGTACGGTAGATAGGTGGCGCGCATCACGAACTGGTAAACCCGGTTCACCTCGACGTTCTCAACGAAGTACTGAAAATCCCAGGCCGGGTTCCCTGTGCCTCCGCCGGAAGGAGATTGCGTGAAACGCACACGATCCTTGGGCCGGAACATCTGCGCGAACGCCATGCCGTGGCTCACGCCGAAATACCAGGGCTCGGTATACCGGTAGTTGGAAAGGTTGAACACGAGCGTCAGCGGGAACGGGTCGTCGTGTGGAAAGACGCGTGCGTCCGCCACTGCGGGATGGGTCGAAAGCACGCCATGCGAGGGTGTGGCTGCCTGGATCCAACTCGGCTTCGCACCCCGGTCCGCACCGGCCGGAACACCGCGAAAATGGATATCGAGCGATTCCGGCTGCTGGATGTAGCTTGCCCAGAAAAGGTTGATGTAGCCGTTAGGGAAACTGGG
>JADYZL010000252.1 GCA_020853155.1 Bryobacterales bacterium | reverse complement strand
GGTCTTGGTAACCGCCCTCACGAGTGAGATTAAGCAACGCGCCGGGTTGGAGATATTCGGCGACCCGAAGGCCGCCGATGAAGAGCGACCTGGACAGATCCGCGTATTCCCTCCGTCGGGTGAGATTCCCCTTAACCAGGTTCGTATTTGCCGCGTCAACGGTATTCGCACGGCAAACTTCATCCCCCACCTGTCTGTCGGCGAATATTTGCCGAGTGAACTCCATCAGGATTGTTCCACGATCATCGTGAACGGCCAACCGCAGGTGGTATGCCAGGTGCGTACGACGAACTGTCCAGGCAACGTTATCGATGCCGCCGTCTGTGCTCGCGTTGTCGAGGTCGCCGCTGGCGACAGCATGACGCTGGAAGGCGTGAACTACTTCAGCACCGACGCCACGGTGACTATAACGAACCGCGAAACAGGGCAGACCTTCACGGCTTTGCCCACGCGCGTGTGGGGCGATCTGGATACGCCACTTACGGAGGTTGTTAACAGCGAGACGGTGCTAATTAAGGATTGCCGCGTGAAAGACCGGCTCACGTTTCAAGTGCCCAAGGATATGCTTCCCGGTCTCTGCGACATCCAAGTCTTTGTGCCAAGTGTCACGGGCAATCCGGCGTTTGGGCCGTTCCTGAATTCCGACGGCGAATTCATTCGGGTGCTGCAACCGCCAGACGCACGATTTCAGATTGTGACTGAGCGCATCAGCGCAAGGAAAGAAACTTCGCCCGCATCCTTCGGTTCGGATGAAGTTGGTCTCCAGGCCCTTTCCTTCGCCCTTTTCGCCGACGGCACGTTTGGCGATGCACAGGACGAGAGGTTCAAGGACATCCGCGATTTCGAGTTTGACTCTGGGAAAGGGCGTGATATTACACGCCTCGTATTCAGGCACGACCAGCAAATTCTCGGGATGGCGCTCTCGATCGCTGGCTTCGAGATCGACAGTGATCGCGCATTCAATGAGTTAATCACCTCCCGATCGGATTTCTTTGTCGATCTCATCAAGCAACAAGCCAAGTTTATCGGGGCTGCGATAACGGCGGCCGGGGGTTTGGCCTCGCTGACAAGCCTGGGCAGCATCGCGGCGTGGGTAGCCGGAATTGCAATTGCCATCACGTTGGGCGTAGATGTGATCGTGGCGCTCTGGGCGCCGGCAGATCCAATCATCCGGGATTCCTTCGGACTCTCGGCGATTGACCTTGACCGGTTGACCAACGCGAGCTTTCCCTCGCCTCCTCCTAGTTCTTTCAAAACCGAAGGCCCTGGTGGAATTTCCGTCAACGTCAACGGTGGAATCGCACCAGAGAAGCTGCCTCTGCAATACCGTGAAACTCGCGAGTACGTGAGCTCTTCGGAAGACAGCCGTTACGAAATCAGGTATCGCTACAACCGAATCGCCTGATGTTTTGTTTGAAATCGACGATGAGCCGCCGACTGGTGGAGTGCCCCTCGAACTGGGAAACGGGGAAACGGGAGCAGGCTACGCTTTCACTTTGTAAGTAACTGATTATACAAGAGTTGTGAGGTAGCCCTTCCTTCTTCCGGCATCAGACGCCTGGCCGTGACGGTGCCCGCATCGAGCTTGTATGAATCTCTCCACCCGCCATTTTGCTCCGTCGAACCACATAGACATCCCGCCTCACCTCGCAGATCCATGCGCTGGCTCACATTCGCCCCGTTCACCGCGCAGCCCTGTCCCACCTGGCACGACCGCCAGTTCCATCGAGAAGCGCCGCAAGCGCGACAGTAACGGTTGCCATGCGGCGTAAGCCCGTGGGAAGCAAGACCAACCAACCCCCACCCTTCCGGCAACAAATAATAGCCTCGCGCCAGCGAGTCCATGGAGCGTCCGCCCTATTTGGCGGCGCGACTCCCCGGCGGCCCCGCCCGCATTCTGCCAAATCGCGCTCAATGCACGCACCCTTCACGTCGGCGCGAAGCAGCCCTTATGCAGCAAAAGCTACCCCAAAACTGGTGTCGTCCCAGAATCGATCACCGCACGCTGGAATTCTTCTTTCTCCCGTAATAACAGTCACGGAACATCATTCCCACCCCGCGCGAAGTTCGTTTCCAACGCCTCGATTCCTACTATCAAGCGATTGGAGGATTTTCATATATGTCTGGCGTACCCGTTTTCACGCAAGATTCCCGCGATGCCCGTGGATCCCAAGCCCACATCCTGCAAGCCCCAAAGACGGCGGCAGAGGCAAGCGCCGCCAACTTAACGCCGGGAGCCGGAAGCCGGGCGAGTGCCAGCGAGCCCCCCTGCCAGTCACGGCGGTTGTGAAATTTCCTCGCTTGCCTTCAAAGCCCGCTCTAACAACCGGTCGAGCCAGCTTAGACGTCTCGGCCGGTAGACCGCGAGGCTCGATTTGGCGAAACGGATTCTTATACTTGATTCGCTTCGGCGATTCTCGCGCCCGAGCGGAAGGAGCTTCGTATGCCGCTACACTTTCTACCCTCGTCCCAGGGGCTCGCCATTTTGGACTTGCCTGGGATTGCCGATGGGCGGGTCGAGGGCCCGCCGGCTTTGGTGAATGCACTCATTTCGGCTGCTACCGCGCCGCCAGACGCCTGCTACGGGCAGCCGCTTCAAATTTCCCTCCAGTTCGCGCAGGCCTCGGCGGCCCGGTACCCCTTATGGGCTTTCTGGCTGAAGGCCGATGCGGTTTGGGAATCTCGCTTTGGGCCACTAGGGGCGTGGCGTTCGCAACTTCCCTCCACACACCGCGCCCGTCCCCTGCTGGTGATCGCGCGCGCTCAAGGCCACTGGGATCTTGGGGATTGCTTTAGTCCCCAACTGGCGCGGCTGCTTCATGAGAAAGATCCCCTCGGGACCCCCGACGGCCGGATGCTCATTTACGCCGCGCCACCCTCGATGCCGCTACGCGATTCCCTGCACGCGGGCGTCAAGTGGTTCCTTGATTCCATGCGGCCATCCAGCCAGGAGCCGTTGCCTGAAAACTGCCTAGTGGCGCGGAGCGGTTGCAGTTCGGTGGAGTGGGATTTGCCGTTCCCGGCGGCGGTGCTTGTGCGCGCCTCGCGCCAGGGGCTTGGTTCGCAGCATCCCGATCCGCCTCTGTTTCGGATTCCACTGGCGCACGGCTTGCGCGTGCAGACGAATTGGAAGGGTCCGCTGCTCTGGGGAGCATGGCGGGGAGAGCGGCGGCAGGAGCGCTTTCTGACGCTGGGCTATCACGCGGGCGACGCCATTCGGGGCGGCGTGAATGTGCAGCTTGCGCGGGAGGGGCAGAGCCGGGCACTGTTCCATGGAGCCTTGACGAGAGCTTCGGGCGGCGCGTCGATCACGCGCGCGGCAAGCGATGCGCTGCTGGACCGTAGCCTACGGACGATCGCCCGTAACTTGGCGGAGGATAGCGAGATTCGCCATGCGATGGAGACCCCCTACGCGGAACTGCTGCGAACCTTCGCGCCGAATCCGCTCACACTGTGCGAAGCCGCATCCATGCCCTCGGCCGAACCGCTGGCGCCATTATCCGGAGCTTTCAAGGAAGATGGCGCGGTCAGTGGAAGCCCGTTTCCGCCCGATGGTCTGTGCGGCGAATTGCAGCAACAGCGCGAAGTGCGGATGGTTCTTTCGGGCTCCAAAGCCGCCGTTCGAAACGGGAGTTTCCATGTGCTGAAACCGGTTCGGCGGCGTTACCGCGGAAGGACGAATGCGGCGTAGAGATCCATCACGTTTGTGCCGGTGGGGCCGGTGTGGAGAAGCTCGCCAGATTGGCTGAAATATGCGTAGGAATCGTTGTTCGCAAGCGCTTCTTCCGCGGAGAGGCCGAGAGCGACTC
>JADYZL010000251.1 GCA_020853155.1 Bryobacterales bacterium | reverse complement strand
GCGGGAGGGGCGCGATGCGCATCGCGATAGACGCTCACGCCATTGGGAACCGGCAGACGGGGAACGAGGTTTACGTCCGCAGCTTGCTGCGGCACTTCGTGGAGCTTGAGCCGCGCAACGATTATCTTGCCTATGTTTCGTCGAAGACCGCGGAATCGGATATTCCGAGAGGGGTGAAGACGCGAAGGGTGGCGTCGAACCCCTTCGTGCGGCTCGGGTATCAGTTGGGCTCCCATTTGCGCGAAGACCGGCCGGACCTGGTACACGTACAGTACACCGCGCCGCTGCGCTGCCCCGTTCCCATTGTGGTGACCGTTCACGATGTAAGCTTTCTGGAGCACCCGGATTTTTTCTCCCCTTTCCGGCAACGGCAACTGGCATTGACCGTGGCTAGCACCGTGCGGCGGGCCGCGCGCATTCTTACTTGCAGCGAGTTTTCCCGCCAGGCGATCGCCGCCGTGTACAACCTGGATCCGGAAACGATCCGCGTAGCTCACAATGCTGCTGCGCCGTGCTTTCAACCCGCCGATGGACGCGGAGCGAAGGCGATTGTGCGGGAGCGTTACGGGATCTCGGCTCCATTTCTCTTGTGCGTAGGAAATCTTCAGCGCCGGAAGAATCAATTGGGGCTCATTCAGGCCTACGAATCTCTCATTCAGGCGCACCCTGAATTCGAGCAGGATCTCGTTTTCGTCGGAAAGGATACGAGCCAATCGGGGGAAATCCGGGAACTTGCCCGCAAGTCCTCAGTGAGGCAGCGGATCCACTTCGCGGGATTTGTCCCCGATGAATTGCTCCCGGCGTTTTACAACGCCGCCGATTTGTTTGTGTTCCCCAGCTTTTACGAAGGCTTTGGAATTCCCTTGCTCGAAGCGATGGCGTGCGGACGGCCGATCGCTTGCTCCAATCGCACGGCCATGCCGGAAGTCACCGGCAAGACCGCGGTGCTCTTTGACCCTTCGAGCAAGCAATCGATAGGTCAGGCCCTGCACGATATGCTCGCGAATCTCGACCTCTGCCAGAAGTTGGGCGAAGCGGCGCTCCACCGCTCGCGCGGCTTCCGTTGGGATGCGACGGCACGCACGGTGTTGAACGTTTACCGGGAAGTAGCCAGCGTTCCGTCGCGCGCCGTCGAGAGCTCCGCGCCAAGAGCACTGGCATCCGGTTCGTAATGCGAGTTGCCCTCCTCAGCCCATTGCCCCCTTCCCGGAGCGGAATCGCCGATTACAGCGCGGCTCTTGCGGAAGCGATGAAGGCCGCCGCTTCCATCGATGTTTTTGATTCATCCTCCGCGCTGCCGGATCTCTCGGTCTACGACGCCGTGCTGTACCAGATCGGCAACAACGGCGATCACGATTTCGTTTATAGAACGGCACTCTCCCATCCGGGCATCGTTGTGCTTCACGAAGCGAATCTGCACCACTTGATCGCCGATATCACGATCAAGCAAGGGGATTGGGAGGCGTATCTGCGGGCGGTGGCAGCCGACGGTGGGCCGGCCGCGCTTGAATATGCGCAAGCGGTCCGGCGTCTCGAAGTGGGCCCGGATTACGATGGCGTCCCGATGCTGCGCGCGTTGCTACGTGGCGCGCGCGGGCTGATCGTTCATAGCGAGTTCGTGGCTTCGCGGGCGCGGGAGAATGGGTATCCCGGGCCGCTCGCCGTGATCCCACACGGAGCGTGGCTGCCAGAGCCTACCGGCGGGCCGTGGCGCGAACGGTTAGGCGTGCGTGAAGATCAGCCGCTGCTCGGCGTGTTTGGGCATCTCAAGCCGTATAAGCGGGTAGCGGAAACCCTGCGGGCCTTCCGCAGGCTGGTGCGGCAGTGCCCAGAGGCAAAGCTGATCCTGGTTGGAGAGCCCCACCCGGATCTTCCGGTGGAACAACTGATCGATTCCCTGGATCTTCGCGCCCACGCTCGCGTAATCGGCTACGCGCCGATTGAAGATTTTGTCGGCTATCTCGACGCGTGTGACGTGATCGTAAATCTTCGCTTTCCCACTGTGGGAGAGAGTTCCGGCACCATGCTGCGGGCGATGGGTCTCGGCAAACCCGTGCTCGTTTCGAACGTCGGGGCCTTCGCGGAATTCCCCGAGGATGTCTGCCTAAAAATCCCCGTTGGGGGGCCGGCGGAAGAGGATCTGATCTTCGAGTATCTTCGATATCTTGTCGTGGACCGGGGGGCGGCAAGCGCGGTCGGTGCAAGGGCGCGGGAGTGGGTAGCTCGGGAATGCGCATGGGACCGGGTGGCGGAGCGCTACCTGCAGTTTTGCGCGAGAGTGGCGGGGCAGACGGATCCGGGGGCCGTGCTGCCCGCGGGCGAAGCCGCGAGCATCGACAAAGATCACGCCCTGGATGGGGAGGAAGCGACGGAATTCGCGGGGCAGGCTCGGTCCCCGGAAGCGGCAACGGTCTATTTGGAAGACCTCGCTGAGGGCCCGCCCGAGGAAGCGGAGGAAGAGGAAATACCGCTGGCAGAGGCTGCCGCGAGCCAGCCGCTGGATGCTCCGGCGCTGCCAATGGAGGAGAGCCCGGCGCCGGTCATCGCGGAGGCGGAAGCGGTATCTTCATTGGAGAATGCGCTGGCTGCGGAGTTGCTGAGCTGGGCATCCGGCAGCGCCGCCCGGGAGTATCTAATGCAGCACCTCAGCCGCTTGGTGACAACCCTTGAGTTGCTGCCGGAGGGGGGGCAGGATCGCTCCGTTCTCGAAATGGGCTGCTACCTGCAAATTACGCCCGCCCTGCGATGGAGCAAGCACTACGGGGAGATTCGCGGCTGCTATTACGGGCCGCTGGGTGAAGCGGCGCGCCGGAGCATCCGCGCCACGGACGGCCGCGTCTTTGAGTGCGATGTGGATGCATTTGACGCCGAACGGGATGCCTATCCCTATGCGGAGGATACTTTTGACGTCGTGCTGTGCACCGAGTTGTTCGAACATCTGGGCTACGACCCGATGCACTGCCTTCTTGAGATCCACCGCATTCTTAAGCCAGGCGGGCACCTATTGTTGAGCACTCCCAACGCCTGCTCCTTGCGCGCCATTGCCGCGATTCTTGGGCAGTACCACCCAGGTTTTTTCCCCGCGTTCATGCGGCCCACCGCCGCCGGTGAGATTGACCCCCGCCATCACCGGGAGTACGCGCCGCGCGAGATTGAGATGGCTCTCACGGAAGCGGGCTTTACCGTGGAGCAGTTGCGCACAGCACCCTACTGGAGCGCGCCGGAGCCTCAGCTAGAGTGGGTTCGGTATTTGCTCGACCGCTATGAACTGGATTCGAATCTGCGGGGAGAATGCATCTTCGCGCTCGCGAGAAAGTCCGGCTCCCCCGCCAATCGCTATCCCGATTGGCTTTACTATGGCTAAGGGCCGTTCCGTCGTTCAACGGGTGATCGGACCACTCCTTTCCGCACGATGATCAGCGAAATCCGTGACGTCGAAACCCGTATCATTGATGGCAGCCTGTGCCTTCGGCTAAAGCTTGTTCTCGATGAGTTGGATGGCTTCGAAGGTCCGGTAGTCCTGGGATGGCAGGCGCTTGACCCGCGAACCGGCGCGTATTTGCGCGAGGGCGAGCACCGCACCCTGGATACGCCGGGGACAATCCGTTTCGGATCCGTGCAGGAGTTGACGATCCGCCCCGCGCAACTCCCCGCCGGGCCGGTGCGCGTGGTGGTTTCCATCCTGGCCGGGGGCGGCTGGCGTTACCGGCGAGGAGACCGATACCTGCGGCTCGATCTTCTCAGCCAACCAGGTGGCCTACAGGTAGAGGCCGTGCGGATCAGTGCGTTGGCGCAGGAATGGTTTCCCGCCCTCTCCAAAGCGGTGGGCATGGCGTTCCGCTTGCCGCTTCAGACCATTCACGGCAATCGCAGCCTTATCCGTACGATGGTTTGGCGAGACCTGCTGGGGCGCTATCGCGGTTCGTTCGCTGGCGTATTCTGGAGCGTGCTGAACCCGCTCCTTTTGATGGCCACCTACTATTTCGTTTTCGGCATTGTGCTTCAGGCGCGCTTCGGAGGAGACCCCAGCCGGGAAGGCTTTGTGCTCTATTTCCTTGCCGGCATGCTACCCTGGCTTCCCTTCAGTGAAGCGCTGGGGCGGGCTCCGGGCGTGTTGGTGGAGCATGCCACGTTCATCAAGAAGCTGGTTTTTCCCGTGGAAACGCTGCCGGTGAATCTGGTTGTTTCCGGGCTTGTGACGCAGGGCTTTGCGATTCTCCTGTTTCTGGCCGGGCTGCTTCTGTTTCGTGGTGAAATCCCTGCGGCCGCGC
Source organism: Bryobacterales bacterium (assembly GCA_020853155.1). GTDB lineage: Bacteria > Acidobacteriota > Terriglobia > Bryobacterales > Bryobacteraceae > JACTMJ01. The sequence continues at coordinate 163 of JADYZL010000251.1, read as the reverse complement.
TGTGGTTGCCGTTGCTTCTGGTTCCGCAGGTGCTTCTTACCATGGGATTGTGCTGGCTGCTCTCCGCCCTTGGGTTGTTGTTTCGCGATCTCGGCCAATTGATGGGGTTTCTGTTGACGGTCTGGTTCTTTCTTACCCCGATCTGCTACCCCGAGGAATCCGT
>JADYZL010000250.1 GCA_020853155.1 Bryobacterales bacterium | reverse complement strand
GGTCGTTCACCTGCAACCGCACGACGTTGCCGAAGCGGCGCTGCCGCACACTCTCTTCCACCGTTTCGAGAAGGTCGCTCGCTTCGAGTTCCTGAATCTCCATGTCGGCGTCGCGCGTGACGTGGAAAGGGTGCGCTTCCAGAACCTTCATGCCGGGGAACAGCGTTTCAAGGTTAGCGATGATCACTTCCTCGATCAACACGAAGCCCAGCGGCGCCTCGGCGGAACGCCGCCGCGCACTCCCACCCGGTGCATTCACGGGAACCAGTTGCGAGATCGTCCCCGGTATCTTCAGGCGCGCAAAGCGCTGCACGCCCTTTTTGTCCTGGATCGTAATCGCTAGGTTCAGGCTCAGATTGGAGATGTGGGGAAACGGACGCCCTGGGTCGAACGCGAGCGGCGTCAGGATCGGAAAAATGATCTCGCGGAAATACGCGTTCACCCGCTTCCTCTGGGCCGCGTCAAGACTCGCGTAGGAATGGACGGTCACTCCATGGCTGGCCAGTGCCGGAAGCAATTCGCGGATGAAGCAATCCCGCGATTCCAGCATGATCTTGAGCACTTCCGCGCGCACCTGGTCGAGCAGTTGCGCCGGGCTGTGCAAGCCATCCGGGCTCGTCGTCACGCCGGCGTCCACCTGGTCCATCAACCCCGAAACCCGCACCATGAAAATCTCATTCAGGTTGGAGCCGACAATCGCCAGAAACTTCACCCGGTCGAGCAGCGGGTTCGAGGCGTCCCGCGCCTCTTGGAGCACCCGCCGTTGAAACTGGAGCAGGCTCAGCTCCCGGTCGAGGAACAGGTCGCTGTCGTTCGTGCGCTCATGCGCCGTTTTCCCGTTCTTGAGCGGAAGATAAGGCGCTGGCTCGGCGATAGCTTCTGGAATCTCGGTCCGCGTGCGCCGGGGCTTGCCGGTTGGGGGAGCATGCATGGCCATGGGGGTAGTCTTTGCCGTTCCTCTTACAATAGCGATTCCTGACAGTCCCGCGCAGTTTCCCCTAATTCCTCCGCATGCATTCGGCACGGGTGGAACCCGGGCAGCAAGGATTGACACATTCTCGCTTCACTGTGCATCATGCCGCATCGTGAAAAAGTATGCCCATCGTGTGCCGGTGGCCGGAGCGCAGCTTGCTGACGCCGTGGCGCAGGTTCACGCGGTAGTAGCCCCGAGCGCCTTGGTGCGGGCGATGATGAACGGCGAACACGGCGGCATCCCCCCTGCGCAGCGGTACCACCTCGGCTTTTGATTGCATGCGGGGGCGCTGCTCTGTAAGAATGAACTCCCCACCTGTAAAATCCTTCTCCGGCTCGGAGAGCAGGAAGACCACCTGCATCGGGAATACCTGCGCACCGTAGAGGTCCTGGTGCAGGCAGTTGTAATCCTCCGGCCCGTATTGGAGCAGCAGCGGCGTGGGCCTTATCTGTCCCGCCGCATGGCAGCGTTCGATGAACGCGGCGTGGCTCTCGGGAAAGCGCACATTGGTGGCCATCCGTTCGTTCCAGAGATTGGCAATGGGGACGAGTTTCGGATACAGCGCCGTCCGCAGGTCCGCGACGATATCCGGCAGCGGGTAGGAGAAGTATTTGTATTCACCGCGCCCGAAACCATGGTGGGCCATCGCGATGTGGCTGCGAAAGCCCTCCGGCTCCACGTAGAGTCCGGCGAGCGCGTCGCACTCCTCGTCTTTGAGCATAGCCGGAAGCAGTGACCAGCCCGACTGATTCATGTCCTTGCTTACACGTTCCCATTCGGCGCGCTGTACGCGGCCAGCGATGTCACCGGCCGCGGCGCGGACGTTCGCGGTGCTGCGCTTCTCCTTCATCGCGCGCCCTCCGCTTCCAAAAGTCTGCGCTTACGTTCCACGCCCCAGCGATAGCCCGATAGCGCGCCGTCGCTCTTGACGACACGGTGGCAGGGGATCACCACGGCGAGGGCGTTGGCGGCACAGGCCCCCGCAACGGCACGAACCGCATTCGGCGCACCGAGCGCCATGGCCACCTCGGTATAGCTGGCCGTCTTCCCGGCCGGCACTCGGAGGAGTTGCTCCCAGACCCTGCGCTGGAATTCCGTGCCGCGAACATCCAGCTTTTCGGTGAATCGTCCTTTGGGTTGGTCGATAAAGGAACACACCGCATCCGCTGTCTCTCTCAGCGCGGCGTCGTTGTGCTTGACGATGGCCTCCGGAAATCGCGCCTTGAGATCCGTCGTAAGTGTATGTACGGAGTCGTCCATCAAGATGGCGCAGACTCCCTTGTCGCTTAGAGCGACCAGCGTGAGGCCGAGACTGGATTCGCGTGTCATGTACTGAATCGTTTCTCTCATGGCATATTTCCCTTTCTGTTGTTCGAACTGGTCCGGTTTGCAGCGCTTGCAGGGCCGGAAGCCCGCTTGCCGCGCCTCCTCGCTGCTGGGGTGGAATGCTACGTTCTCCGGATTTGCGGGCCGCGATTTGCAAGATGGCAGGCAATAGACGCCGGACGTCTTCACGGAATAAAAGAACGTTCCATCCGCATTCGTGTCGCGTTTACGCATCCGGCGCCAGCGCGGGTCGTTTGTGATGGTTGAGTTCATCTTGTGCTCCTTTCTTCTCCACTGTAGGGCGGCTCGCCGGGTAATACTGGCAGTTTTCGGACACGGCGCCGGAATAGAATGTCATGTCCGAAAACGGCTGGTTCCAACACGAAGACACTCTATAGTAGAGCTATGGAACAGAGCGCGGAGAGTTGTTATCAGGCCTACGCCTCGCGCGATCCCCGCTTCGACGGCGTGTTCTTTATCGGAGTGACTTCGACCGGAATCTACTGCCGCCCGATCTGCCCCGCCCGCACTCCCAAAGCATCCAACTGCCGCTTCTACGACAGCGCGGAAGCCGCTGAGAAGGACTCATTCCGGCCCTGCCTGCGCTGCAGGCCGGAGTTGGCGCCCGGCAGCGCGCCCGTGGACGACGCGCGCCGGATCGCGCATCTGCTCATGCAGCGGATCGGCAATGGCCTGATCGATTGTGGCGGAGGATTGGAGGCGATCGCCGATCAATTCGACTTAAGTTCGCGGCAAATCCGCCGCATCGTGCAGAAAGAACTGGGCGTCTCACCCATTGAGTTGATCCAGACACGGCGATTGCTGCTCGCCAAACAGTTGCTCACCGAAACGGCTCTGCCTGTAACCGAAGTTGCCTTCGCGAGCGGTTTTTCCAGCCTGCGCCGTTTCAACGATGCCTTCCAGACCCGCTACGGCATGGCTCCTTCGCGCCTGCGCAAGGAAGCGGCTCAGCGCGGCTCGGATCCTGCCGCATCCGATACTTCGGTGCTGCAGATTTCCTACCGCCCCCCCTACGACTGGGTGGGGATCCTGAATTTTCTGTCCAGGCGCACAATCAAGAGCGTCGAATGGGTGACCGCGGAATCGTACGCCCGCACCATTCGGTTGGGCCGGCACACCGGCTGGATACGCTTGACCCATGCGCCCGGAAAGAATGCGCTCATGATGGAGTTTGCGCATAGCCTGACGCCGGTGCTCCCGGCGTTGATGAGCCGGGTCCGTCATCTGTTCGATCTGAACGCGAGACCCGATGTGATTTCCGCCCATCTGCAAAAGGACAGCCTTCTGAAAAACGCGGTGTTGCGAAATCCCGGCCTGCGCGTTCCGGGTGCGTTCGATGGCTTCGAACTGGCGGTGCGCGCCATTCTCGGCCAGCAGGTGACGGTCAAAGCGGCAACCACGCTTGCCCGCCGCCTGATGGAAGCTTACGGCGATCCCATTGAGACGCCGTTCGCGGAACTAAGCTGCCTCTCGCCTTTGCCGGAGAAGCTGGCGAAACTCGATACTGGTGATATCGCCAAGTATGGCATCGTCAGTTCCAGAGCGAAGAGCATCCTTACCCTCGCGCAATCCGCCGCAAGCGGCGCGTTGACCCTGGAGCCCGGCATGCAGCCGATGAAGGCCGTCGCGCAACTCCATGCGCTTCCTGGCATCGGTCCCTGGACTGCCCACTACATCGCAGTGCGCGCCTTGCGCTGGCCGGATGGTTTCCCGAAAGACGATATCGCCATCCGTAACAATCTCGGTGGCGTAAGCGCGAAGGAGGCAGATGCCATGTCACAGGCCTGGCGCCCATGGCGGAGCTATGCGGTCCTTCACATCTGGAACGGGCTCTGATCGAATTGCGGCCGGGCCACTGCGGAAGGGGCGCGCTCCCCAAGCCTTCGGGCTCGCGCGACTCAGTTCCAATGAACTGCTAGCCTGGCGTCATCGATCCGGTCCAAAACGATTGCGTCAAACCGTTGCCCTCCGCTCAAGCGCGAAGCACCCGGATGCCCGCATTGCCGCACACAGCGATTCCTGATAAACACTACAGGCATGACCCGTGACGAATTAGGCACATCCCGGCGCGGCATATTTCAGACGGCGGCGGCTGCGGCGGCGGCAACATTCCTCACGCCCTCCGGCATTGCCTCCCCGCAGTCCTCGGCGGGCGCGGTCGACGCCCAGGCGCGCCGGCGCGCATACCTTGAAGAATTCCTTCGGATCTTCCCGCCCGGGCGCACGCCGCCCACCGGCCGCATCACCGCGCAAGATAAAACGTGGGAACACCTGGTCCGCCGCACCGGCCTCCTGCCTCCTGACTTCTCCTCCATGCCCTCCATTGCGGACCTCCCCGATCCGCTCATCATGAGGATGGACGGGCGGGACACTCCCGTCCGTAGCGCCGCCGATTGGAAGAAACAGAAGCAGTGGATTCGCGAACAGGTGGAGCACTGGGTGTTCGGCACAATGCCGCCTGCCCCCGGTAACCTGCGTGCCGTGGTGACGGCCACCCGCCGCGAAGGGACGGTTACCGCCCGCGATGTGCGCCTGGAGTTCGGTCCCAGCCATCGTGCGACGCTGCGACTGGAATTGAAGATTCCGGACGGCAAGGGCCCCTTCCCGGTCTTTCTGACGAATCACAACTGGCGGCGGCCTTGGCTCTATACGGCCGTGAAGCGCGGCTATATTGGCTGCTACTATGCCGCCGCGGACCCCGGCCTTTACGGCGATGTGGACGATTCGGACGCCTATATCGACATCTACCCTGAATACGAGTTTTCCTGCCTCGCGCGCTGGGCGTGGTCGGCCTCACGGGCTGTGGATTACGTCCTGACCTTGCCCGAAGTGGAAAAATCGCACATTGGCCTCACGGGCCACTCGCGCGGCGGGAAGCAGGCGCTGCTCGCGGCGGCATTCGACGAACGCATCGGCGCCGTAATTCCGTCGAGCGGGAACACCGGGGAGAGCGACCCGTGGCGTTACACCACCGGCCTCTTTGTGAACGAGACCATCGAGTTGCTCACCGCGGCGCAACCGCACTGGTTCCATCCCCGGCTGCGTTTCTTCGCGGGGCGCGAAGATAAGCTGCCCGTGGATCAAAACAGCCTGATGGCGATGGTTGCCCCGCGTGGTCTCATGCTTTACTCCGGTTACGCGGAATCGGCCGGAAATCCACTTGGGTTTGAGCAGGCGTTTCAATCCGCCCGGTCCGTCTATCGTTTCCTCGGCGGCGAGGAGAATCTTTGGCTCACGCTCCGTGAGGGAGAACACGCAACAACCCCCACGGACATTGAGCAATTCATCGATTTCTTCGATACGGTATTCCGTCGCAAACGATGGCCGCGAGTCGTGAGTTCGATCGTCGGCTATTCGTTCGATGGCTGGCGTAGGATAACGGGCGAACAACTCGATCCGCTCTCCTACCCGAAGCGCCGCGTGGGCGATTTCCTCACGCGAGCGGATGGCAAGCCGATGGAAGCTGCCGCGGATTGGGCCGCGGCGCGCCCGCCGCTCCGCGATCGTATCGCCTCGTTTCTGGGCGAGCCGCCCCCGATGGCGCCCTTCAAGGCGGCGCGTAAACTCTCAGACCGGGTGATGGCGAGTGAAGGCTGGTTGGCCACGCTCTATAGCCGCCCCAACGATATCCCTCGCCTCCGGGATACAGGCATGGGGGTGGCGCATGTCGCGTTCGGCGACGGCCTCGCCGGAGAGTTGTTCCACCCGGCGGTCCAGGAGGGGAAACCCGCGTCCGGCAAGTGGCCCGTTGTGGTGTGGCTGCATCCTTACTCCTACCAGAACGGGTGGTCCGCCGAACAGCCCTGGAACCCTGGCGGGTGGATCTATACCCAGGACCAGCGGCCTTCCTTCCCGCTATTCGTCAATGCCGGTTTCGCAGTGTTTGCCTTTGACCAAATTGGCTTCGGCACACGAATCCATGAGGCCAGGGCGTTTTACGAACGCTACCCGAAGTGGTCGCGGCTGGGGAACATGCTGGTCGATACGCGCGCGGCCGTGAACGCGCTCGCCCAACTGGAGGAGATCGACGCCTCCCGGATCTATCTGCTCGGCTACGGGCTCGGTGGAAAGGTGGGGTTGTTGACCGCGG
>JADYZL010000249.1 GCA_020853155.1 Bryobacterales bacterium | reverse complement strand
GCATGGCGTTCACGACGTTCACCCGCTCACCGGAGCGGCGCAGCGCTCCGACGACACCGGCATTCCGAATCAACTGCGTATTATCGGCAACGTGACCGTGGTACGTGATGCGGATTGCCACCATGTTTCCCTCGGCGATGTGGGCGGCGAACTCGCCCAGACGTTGCGCGAGCAGCATAAAGGGCTCAACGGACTTGTACTCCGCCGGAGACAACTGCGGCATGTTTACCGCGTTTATGGCGACGCCGTCGCGCAGGTAATCGCTCAGTTGCTGGGCAATGCGGACACCCACGATTTCCTGGGCTTCCTCCGTGGATGCCGCAATATGAGGCGTGGCGATGACGTTGGGGAACTTCAGAAACGGTTCTTCGCCGGTGGTGGGTTCCTTCTCGAACACGTCGAGCGCGGCCCCACCCACTTTGCCGGATTCCAAGCCTTCGAGCAACGCAGCATAGTCAATCAACTCGCCGCGCGCGCAGTTGACGATCCGAACGCCGGGCTTCATCTTCCCGATCGCGGCGGCGCCGATCATACCCCGGGTTTCCGGCGTGAGCGCGGTGTGGAGGCTGATGAAATCGCTCTGCGCGTAAAGCTCGTCGAGGCTCACCAGCGTGACGTTCATCGCCGCCACGCTCTCCGGATTGACAAACGGGTCATGAGCCAGAATCTTCATCTCGAAGGCGTTCGCACGCTGTACGACGCCGCGGCCGATGGTCCCGAGACCGATCAACCCCAGGGTCTTTTCACGCAATTCGTTCCCGATGAATTTCTTCTTTTCCCACTTGCCGCTCTTGGTGGATTCCGTAGCCTGGGGCACGAAACGGGCCATTGCCAGCATGAGCGCAAGGGTGTGCTCGGCGACGGAAATGGAGTTGCCGCCGGGCGTGTTCATCACGATCACGCCGGCTTCCGTGGCTGCGTTCAGATCCACGTTGTCAACGCCCACGCCGGCGCGGCCGATGGCCTTCAGCTTGGGTGCTTTCGCCAGCACGTCCTTGGTGACCTTCACCGCGCTGCGGACGACGAGCGCGTCCGCGTCGGCCAGGTGCGCCTCATACTCCTTGGGGCTCGAAACGATGATGTTCCAATCGGTGTTCTTCTCTAAGATCGCCAGTCCGGCGGGGGATAATGGCTCGGCAATAAGGATGTTCATTGGAGGAGGAATCCTATCGATCCAGACGGCTGAAAAACGAATTTGCCGCTTACCGGAAGGGGAAGACGACGATGGAAAACCGCCGGAATCCCTTAGAATAGCAAATGGGTATGGCACTCCTCGATCAGATACAGCAGGATATGGTGGCCGCGATGAAGGCCAAGGAGCAGGTGCGGCTGGACGCGATCCGCATGATTAAGACCGCCCTCACCAAGGCCAGGGCCGATGCGAACAAGCCCTTCGACGAGAATGCGGAGCTGCAGGTGCTTAGTTCGCTCCTCAAGCAGCGGCATGAGGCGGCGGAGATGTTCCGCCAGGGCGGGCGCGAGGATTCGGCGCTGCAGGAGGAGCAGGAAGCGCTCATTATCGAGAGCTACATGCCATCGGCGCCCACGGAGGAAGAGCTGTCGGCCGCGATCGAATCGGCGGTTGCGGAGACCGGCGCCAGCTCCCTGAAAGACCTGGGCGCGATGATGAAGGCGGTACAGGCGAAACTTGCGGGGAAGCGCGTCGACGGCAAGGCGCTGAGCGAGCGGGTTCGTTCCCGGTTGGGTGGATAACTTCGATACGAAGCCCGGCCCATGCCGAAGGCTTCAGCGCTCACTCCTCGTCGGGGATGGACGACGCCTCAATCGGGCGGAATGCACGATACAACAAGGTGAAAGGCCACACCAGAAAGCCAGCGATGAGCCGCGGCATGGCCGCCATGTCTCTCGCGAGCGATTGCGCATGCTCCCCCACGAGCAACGCATTCCGCTGCATGATGTACAAGTTGAAAAAGCTTGCCACCACGGTAAAGCCGATGGAGACGGCGACGCTGCGCTTCAACTCTGGCGTGCCTCCCAGCCAATGCACGAGCAGTTCGAGACCATGCACGACGGCGGATAGACCGACGCCTACCACCAGACCGGCCAACCAGCGTGGCTGGGCATGCCGCATCGCCTGAATGAAAGCGCCCCAGAAGCCCGACGTTCCCGCACGAAAGGCAAATTGCAGCAGCAGTGCCCAGGATGCCGCGCGAAAGCCCGCGGTGAGGTTGGTTGCGAAGAAAAGCACACCCCGGATCAGCGCACTCGTCAGTGCGGATTTCCAATTCCATTTGGCGACGAAGTAGTGGGCCGGATGCCGCGCCATTTCTCCGAACACCGCGCCCACCGATGGTTCAGGCGTGGCAGGGGCTGCCACCCTCGTCCGCTCGGTGCTGCCCGGTTTCCGCATTGCTCTCAGATGAACAATACAACAGAACGCGGCTTCGAGATTCGGATACCAGCCGATACACTGTTAGGAGGATGAGCACACCAACCGATATCCCGATCTCAAGTCGCCCCGGCCCCGAGCAGAGCGCGGAGCGAATGCCGGAGGTCCCCTATACTCTCGACGGCGCCGCGGTATTGCATCAGATGCTGAGCGTCCGTTGGGACAAGTGGCACGCGCTATTGCCGCCGGAGCGGGATGCGGTGGTCCGCGAAGCTACGGAAGCGCTCGAAGCGCTGGAGGCCTCGGGATATAGTGCCGCATTCTCCATGCTCGGCCATAAGGGAGACCTGATGCTGGTGCACTTCCGCAACAGCTTCGACGAGTTGAACGAGGTGGAGATGCGGCTGAACGCACTCCGGCTGCGCGACTTTTTCGATATTACGCACTCGTACCTTTCGGTCGTGGAGCTCGGCCTCTACGCATCTACTTCGAAGATGCACGCGGAGTTCACCGGGAAAGGCTTTGCGCCGCATTCCCCGGAATGGAACGAGGGGGTCGAGGAGACATTGGAGCGCCAGCGAAGGGCGATGGCGCCCCGGCTCTGGCCGCAAGTGCCATCCAACCGCTATTGCTGCTTCTATCCCATGGACCGTTATCGCGGCGAAGCGAAGAACTGGTACACGGTGCCCCTGGCGGAGCGGCAGCGGATGATGCACGAGCACGGCATGATCGGCCGGCGCTACGCGGGTTCGGTGAAGCAGATCATCTCCGGCTCCATCGGCTTCGACAAGTGGGAATGGGGCGTGGATCTGTTTGCCGACGACCCCATCGTATTCAAGAAGCTGATCTATGAAATGCGCTTCGATGAAGTGAGCGCCGTCTACGGTTTGTTCGGGGATTTCTTCGTCGGGCTGCGCTTCGCGGCCGGGCAACTCGGCCACTTCTTCGCGGGTAAGTCTCCCCAGTGGGAAGCGCCGGCGGAGATCCCCACTCAACCGCAAGAGTAGGCGCCGGTTCGCTCCAGTCGCGTGGGGTATCCTGAGACTTCGACGGGCATTCGATCCACAACCCGCTTCACCGTATGCACCACGCGATTTCCACCCACCTTTTCGTGAACCACAGGCTCAGCACCGCGCTGCTTGACAGGATTCTGAACGCGGGCGTGGACCTGGTGGAGTTGTTCTGCGCGCGGCAACACCTCGATTACCGCAACGAAGACCAGATTCGCGAAGTGGCGATCTTCCTGAAGGATGTGCCATTGCGCGTTCACTCCATCCACTTGCCGATGTTCAGCGACGATTGTTGGGGCAAGACGGGGCCGCGCTCGGTGATCGATATCGCCAGCCCGTCCAGGGCGAACCGCATTGCCGCCGTGGATGAGGCCAAGCGGGCGCTGGATTTGGCGGATGCATTTCCATTCTCCTACGCAATCCAGCATATCGGCGTTGGCTTCGATGACGAATGGAGCTTGCACAAAGTCGATGCCGCCTTCGATTCCCTGGATGAGTTGAGGAATTTCGCGCGCCAGCGCGGCGTGGAAGTGCTGGTGGAGAATATCCCCAATGCGCTTTCGAGTGCGAAGAAGATTGTGGAGTTCTTTGATTCCACGCACCTGAATCTGGGGGTATGTCTCGATACCGGGCACGCCAACATGATGGAGGGCTTCGACGAAGCTTTCAACCTTCTCGAAAACCGCATCCGTTCTCTGCATGTCCACGACAACAATGGCGTGGACGATAAGCATCTGTTCCCGATGGTGCATGAGGGCGGCACGCTGAACTGGGAACGCACGATGAAACGCCTGCGCACGCTGCCCTCCACCGTTCCCCTGCTGCTTGAGTTGAAAGAAGACCCCTCAATGAGCGATCCGCTCGACCGGGTGAAAGACGTGTTCGAGAATCTGGAGAAGCAATCATGAGCGATTCCAGCGCCGGTCCGCGGATTCGAATTGAGGATGCCGGAAAGCATGTGGGGGAGACGGTCTCCATCGCCGGCTGGCTTTACAACCTGCGCAAGTCCGGCAAGATCGTCTTTCCGATTCTGCGCGATGGCAGCGGCATGATGCAGTGCGTGGGCGTGAAGGCGGAACTGCCCGAGGAAACGTTCGAGACGCTGAAGCATCTCACGCAGGAATCCTCGCTCGTGCTTACGGGGAAAATCCGCGCGGAGGAACGCGCGATGGGCGGCTATGAGATGGATATCCAATCCGTCGAAGTGCTGCAGCGCGTGCCCGAATCGCAGCCGTATCCGATCACGCCCAAGGAGCACGGCATCGACTTTTTGATGGACAACCGGCATCTCTGGCTGCGCAGCAAGCGCCAGCACGCCATTCTCCGGGTGCGCCATGAGGTGGTTCGGGCCGTTCGCGATTTCTTCGACGATAACGGCTTCACGCTGGTAGATTGCCCCATCTTCACACCCGCATCCTGCGAAGGCACGACGACCCTGTTTGAAGTGGATTACTTCGAGGACGAAAAGGTCTACCTCACGCAATCCGGCCAACTCTATAACGAAGCCACGGCGATGGCGTTTGGAAAAACGTACTGCTTCGGCCCCACGTTCCGTGCGGAGAAATCGAAGACGCGCCGCCATCTCACCGAGTTCTGGATGGTAGAGCCGGAGATGGCCTACGCCACCATCGAGGATGTGAAGCAGCTCGCCGAGCGCTTTGTGTGCAGCGTGGTCGCCCGCGTGCTCGATAAGAAGCGCGAGGAACTGAAGGTGCTCGAACGCGATACGGCGAAACTCGAAGCTTGCGTGCCGCCCTTCCCACGGATGAGCTACGACGAGGCCGTGCGAATCCTTCAGGAAAAGGGCAGCGCCATCGAATGGGGCAGCGATTTCGGAGGAACCGACGAAACCATCCTCACCGAATCGCAAGACCGGCCCATCATGGTGGATCGTTTCCCCACGGCCATCAAAGCGTTCTACATGCAACCGGACCCGGCCCGGCCGGAAGTGGCGCTGGGCGTCGACGTGCTGGCGCCGGAAGGCTATGGCGAGATCATCGGCGGCGGGGAGCGCATCCACGATCTGGATCTGCTGATGTCGCGCTTGCGGGAGCATCATCTGCCGGAGGAGCCGTTCGACTGGTATATGGATCTGCGCCGGTACGGCGCCGTGCCGCACGGTGGCTTCGGCATGGGCATTGAGCGCTGTGTCGCCTGGATCTGCGGCCTCGAACACGTGCGGGAAACGATCGCATTTCCGCGGATGCTTTATCGCACGAAGCCGTAAATCGAACACCCCGCCGCTCATCAACGGGAGGCCGCGGGTCGTCTTCAACGGCCTTCCCCGCATTGCGCGTTATAATCGAAGTACAGAGCCTCCAACCGGACCCTCGGCGCAAGCCGTCTTTCGGCGATCTGCAAACGCATCGCCGTCCGCCAGTCACCCGGCTTCGTGGTTTCAATCTGACATCAACCGCTTCGATTCTTCAGTCCAATTAGCACCCAATCTATGTCCAACGGTAGTCCTACGCGCACCCCGCTTCAAACTCGCAATCTCGCCATCGTCGCACACGTCGATCATGGCAAGACCACTCTCGTCGACGCCATGCTCAAGCAGAGCGGCCTGTTCCGGGCCAACCAGGCAGTCGAAGAACGCATGATGGATTCGAATGCACTGGAGCGCGAGCGGGGCATCACGATTCTCTCGAAGACCACCGGTATCCGCTACCACGAGTACAAGATCAACATCGTGGATACGCCGGGCCACAGCGATTTCGGCGGCGAGGTGGAGCGCGCGCTCAAGATTGTCGATGGCGTCATTCTGCTGGTGGATTCGAGCGAAGGCCCGCTGCCGCAGACGCGCTACGTGCTCTCAAAAGCGCTCGAAGCCCGCCTGCCGCAAATTGTCGTCATTAACAAGATCGATCGTCCGGATGCCCGGATCGACGAGGTGCTCAACGAGATCTACGACCTCTTCATCGACCTCGGCGCCACCGAGGAGCAGTTGGAGTTTCCGGTGATTTACGCCATCGGCCGCGACGGCATCGCGAACCATGAACGCGACGGCGCATCGAAGGACTTGCAGCCGCTCTTCGAGCAGATCGTGCAAACGATTCCAGCGCCGACGGGAGATCCCGCCTCCGATTTGCAGGTGCTGGTAGCGAATCTCGACTACAACGATTACTTGGGCCGCATGGCGATCGGCCGTGTCTTCTCCGGTACGCTGCGCCACGGCGACGAGGTCGCGATCGCGAAACTCGACGGCAGTATCCAGAAGACGAAGATCACGAGAATGTACTCCTTCGAGGGGTTGAACCGCATCGACGAGACACTCGGGATTCCCGGCGATGTGCTTGCCATCGCGGGGGTAGAGGGCATCCAGATCGGCGAGACGATCACGTCCGCGGAGAGCCCCAATCCGCTGCCCCCCATCCAGATCGACGAACCCACGATCGCGATGACCTTCAGCGTCAACAACTCGCCCTTTGCCGGGCGGGAAGGAGTTCATGTCACTTCCCGAAAGCTTCGCGAGCGGCTCGACAAGGAGTTGCTCACGAACGTTTCGATTCGCGTTGAAGATACGGGCAGCCCGGAGAGCTTCAAGGTGCTCGGACGCGGAGAGTTGCAACTGGCGATTCTCATCGAATCCATGCGCCGGGAAGGCTACGAACTGCAGGCCGCCAAACCGGAGATCGTCACGAAGACGGAAGAGGGCGTGCGCAAGGAACCGATCGAGATGCTGCTGATCGATCTCCCCGAGGTCTACGTCGGCGTGATCATCGAGAAGATGGGACAGCGCAAGGGGAAGCTCTCGAAGATGGTGAACAACGGCACGGGCCGCGCGCGGCTGGAATTCTTGGTGCCGTCGCGCGGGTTGATCGGGCTTCGCAACGACGTACTCACGGATACGCGCGGCACGGCCATCATGAATTCGCTGTTCCATGGGTGGATCGAGTGGCAGGGCGAAATTCCGATCCGGCCCACGGGATCTCTGATCTCGGACCGCGCGGGCAAGGCCACCGCCTATGCGATGTGGAACTTGCAGGAACGCGGTGAGCTGTTCATTGAGCCCGGCACGGAGGTCTACGAAGGAATGATCGTGGGCGAGAACGCCCGCGATGCCGACCTCAACGTGAACATCGTCAAAGAGAAAAAGCTCACGAACATGCGCGCTTCTTCCGCCGACGAAGCGATTCGTCTGGTGCCGCCAAAACTCCTGAACCTGGAGCAGGCCATCGAGTTCATCCGGGAAGACGAACTGGTGGAGATCACGCCCAAATCCATCCGGCTGCGCAAGAAGATCCTCAAGGCGAACCAGCGCTAACCGGCGCGCCTAAACCGGATATCTCCACTCTCCCCGGTAGTCCCGCGCGAGCAATTTGTTCGCTGCGGCGTCGCCGGGGATTTCTTCTTTCGCGCCGTCCCATTTCACGCTGCGGCCGAGCTTCATCGAGAGATTGCCGAGCAGCGAAATCACGGTTGCCTGATGCCCGTACTCGATGTCGCAGACCGGCCGCCGCCCGGTATCGATCGCGGTGAGAAAATCGCCCCACAACTCCCGGATATTCTGCCGGTCCGGAAGGTTGAGTTGCGCGTCCATGTGGATGGTCTGTGCCTTCGCGTTCACCGGATAGAAGGTGAAGCCATCCTGCCAGCCGATGTGCATGACACCTTCCGTGCCGTAGAAGTAGGCGCCCAGAGGATGCCTCTCCGAGTTGTTGCCGGCGAAGCGGCGATGCTCCCATTCGAGGATGAAATCCGTGAACTGATAAGTGGCGGTCTGGGCATCGGGCGCGTTCATCATGGTGCGGTCAACGAAGCGTCCGCCCGCGGAATATGCACTCTTCGGAGACTTCTCTTCGCTCCACCACAGCACCTGATCGAACCAGTGAATGCCCCAATCCGCAATCACGCCATTCGCGTAATCCAGGTGCATGCGGAAGCCCTTCGGATGAAGCGCCTTGTTGTAGGGGATAAGCGGCGCGGGTCCGCACCACATGTCCCAATCGAGGCCGGCCGGAACTTCGCTGTTCGGCGTGGGCTCTCCGCCCCGCCCGCCCGAATGCACGAAGCAGCGCACCATGTGGATCTTGCCGGCCTTGCCCGCCTTGAGGAACTTGATCGCCTCGATATTGTGCGCAGAGACGCGCCGGTGCGTGCCAACCTGCACCACGCGGTTCGCCGCTCGCGCGGCGTTCACCATCGCCCTGCCCTCGCGAATCGTGTGGCTGATGGGCTTCTCGACGTAGACGTGCGCACCCGCCTCCATGGCGGCAATGGCGGCGAGAGGGTGCCAGTGATCCGGGGTGGCAACGATTACGATCTCCGGTTTTTCCTTTGCGACCAACTCGCGGAAATCCTTGTAGCGGCGCGGGTCGTCCGAGGTGAGTTGTTTCACCTTGGACTGCATCGCGTCGAGCGCCTGATCGTCGACGTCGCAAATGCCAACGATTTTGCTGCGTTTGGCAGCCATCGCCTCGCCGAGGATGTTGCCGCCCCACCAGCCCGCGCCAATCAGCGCGGTGGTGTACGTCTTGCCGGATTGCGCCACTGCCAGGCGCGGGAGCGCCGTAGTAGAGGCTAGCGCGGTGGAGGAGGTAAGAAAATGACGCCGGTTCATCGGGACTCCAGGCCTTTCGAGGCACAGCGCCTCTTTCGGGCTACGGTATCACAGCACATCCGTCCGTGGCCGGCTATTGCTCGCCCTCCTCCACTACCTCGCGGTCGTCGTCATCCACATCGCTGGAAAGTGGCGCGAACACAGAACTGTTCACACCGGGGTAGGGCGTGTCCCAGCCGCGCTGCGTGTGCCAAAGGATCCGGTTCACGCGATCGGTGGGCGCGGCGTCGGGCACCTCGAAGCGCATCTTCATGGATGCCTCTGCCGCTTCGCGCGCGGGACCGCTCAGGGCAGTAACCTGCGGGTTCACCGCGTCGAGCGGCTGCTCCGGTTTGACGGCCGTGTAGCCGCGGAAATCGGGGGTGTCCGTGAACGAAGCGCGCATATCGTTGGCGATCAGATCGAAGATCGACATATTGGGCAGGCCGAAGATGAGTTCGATCGTCTTGAGCATGCTCTGCTGCGCGTAGAAGGTGCTGTCCACCGCGTCGCGGCGCACATACGGCCCGATTGCAAGCGCGGTTGTGCGATGACCGTCGACATGGTCAACGCCGTTCTGCGCGTCGTCTTCGACCACCAGGATGAGCATCTTCTTCCAGAAGCGCGTCTGCGAGAGAGTCTCCACGATCTGCCCGAGAGCCCAGTCGTTATCCGCCACCATGGCGG
>JADYZL010000248.1 GCA_020853155.1 Bryobacterales bacterium | reverse complement strand
GTGGTCCTCGCGGCGTTCGAGCGCCTTCGGGCGGAACTGCCGGACCTTCTGCTCGTCCTCGTGCCGCGGCACCCGGAGCGCTTCGAACTCGCGGCGGCTCGCCTTGCGGCCAGCGGCGTGAACTGGGAGCGGCGGAGCACGCTCACCGGGGAATCCCGTTTGCCCTTGCCCGGCGTGCTGTTGCTCGATTCGATGGGCGAATTGGGCTCGCTCTTCCCGCGGGCGGACGTCGTTTTCATGGGAGGCACCCTGGCGCGCCGCGGTGGGCACAACATTCTCGAACCGGCGGCATGCGGGAAAGCAATCGTGATCGGGCCGCACATGGAAAACTTCCCCGGAATCGCGGCTGATATTCGCAACGCGAAGGCCGTGGTGGAGATCGGCGGGCCGGATGCGCTGACGACGGCCGTTCGTTCGTTGCTGCTCGATCCGGATCTTCGCCGGGAGTTGGGCGAGCGGGCGCGCGCGCAGTTCCTGGCGGGGAGAGGGGCCACTGCCCGGGCCGTCGAAAGGGCTTCCACCCTCTATGAATTCGCCGTACCCAGGCCCCCGCGTTCCTGGTGGCACTATATCTTCCTGTGGCCGCTCTCCAAACTTTGGAAAGTGGGCGCGCGGCGCAGGAAGGCGCGGCAGACGGCGGCGCAGCGGCGCTTGCCCGTGCCCGTGGTGTGCGTCGGCAACATTACGACAGGCGGGGCGGGGAAGACGCCGGCGGTGCTCTGGCTCACCGGGCAACTACAGGCACACGGACGCTCCCCCGCCATCCTCACTCGCGGGTACCGTCGCGTGAGCCGGGAGCCTGTCCTGATTGCCGCTCCGGGCGAACAACTGCCGCGCCGCGCGACGGGCGATGAGCCGCAGATCTTTCTGCGCCGCGCCGGTGCGCCGCTCGGGATCGGCGCGTGCCGCTACCAGGTGGGGATCCAGTTACTGGAGCGATTCCCCGCCGACGTCATCCTGCTCGATGACGGCTTTCAGCACTGGCGCCTCGCCCGGGATTTCGACCTCGTTCTGCTTGATGCGCTGATGCCCTTCGGGGAGCGCGATCTGGTGCCGCTGGGCCGCCTCCGGGAGCCGATGGACGCACTCGCTCGCGCCGATGCGTTCCTGCTTACGCGTACTTCGGCGAAGGGGCGTTTGCGGGGGATTGAGGCGAAGCTGCGCGCCATCAATCCCACCGCCCCCATCTTCCGCTCAAAGGTCGCGCCCATCGCCTGGGTGGATGCGGCCAACGGGGTGGAGCAAGCGATCGCGGATTGGCAGCCGGAATCGCCCATGGCATTCTGCGGTCTGGCGAACCCGAATTCCTTCCGCCAGACGCTGCGCGCGCTGGGCATCCAGACGCGGGCCTTCTGGCCCTTCCCCGACCACCACGTCTACGCGCCGTCGGACCTGCGCCGCCTCGAAGAGTTCGCCCGCAGCGTGGATGCCCGCGCCTTGCTCACCACGGAGAAGGATTTCTGCAATCTTGAACCGGATTGGTATCTCTGCATTCGCCAGACCCCGCTCTATTGGCTGAAGATCGGCACGGAAATCGAGAACGGCGAGGAACTGGTGCGGCGGATTCTTGAACGGATCAAGGGTTGATTTGCGCTCGCGCCGCGCGGATCGCCGCTTCCGCGCGCTTCCGGTATTCGTCGATCGGCGTGAGACCGTATTCGGCCATCAATCGATCCACCGTGAGATCCGGGTCGCGCGACGCCAGCGTGAACCAATCGTCGTCGTGGAACCATTCGAGATCGACCCGGTCCCCATACTTTCGCTGCATCTCGCGCGCCTTGCGGGTATTGAAATCGATTTCGAAGAGCCGCTTTCCGAGCGGCAGCGCGGCCCCGGCCCAGGGCTGAAATCTCCCGGAAACCGCGAGCACATCGCCCGTGATGTCGTAGATCCGCGACGACCTATCCTGAATGGGTGAGACCACATAGAACTGATTCATCACGGCGATCGCCGAAACCTGCCGGTGCGCGGGATAGGCGGCGGGGAAGAAGACGATCTGCGCCCCCTTCGCCTTGAGCGCCTTCCAATCGTCGGGCCAATTGGCGTCGAAACAGATTTGCACGCCGATTGTGCCGAAATCGGTCTGGAATATGCCCCCGCCCGGCTTTCCGGGGGATACGCCCTCCTGCATCTCCCCTTCCGTGGGATGGGTCTTGTCGTAGAGGCCAACCACCCCGCCCTGGCGATCGAGGAGCACGGCGGAGTTGTAAACACGCCCGTCATGGTGCGTCCGAATCCCGAACAGCACATAGCTCCCGTTTCGCTTCGCCCATTCCGCCAGGCGGCGCGTCACGGGGCCGGGAACGGTTTCCGGCTCGCCTGGGACGAACACCTCGGGCAGTGCGGCGATATCGGGGCGGAAGGCGGAGGCGCGCTCCAACCGCTCCAGGGTGTCATCCAGGATCGCCGGGTTTGAGCGATTCAGCCCGTCCTGGCTCACCGCCACCACTCGCACAATCCGATTCGGCGCCGGTTCCGCTCCGAAGAGCGCTGCCAGCAAAAGAAACGGAATCAAGTATTTCCCCATAGGAAGTTTGAACCTCAACCGCGACGTGAACTGCCACTGCCGGCCCAGCCACGGGAGGCCGCGGATTCTTCCGAACGGCGAGCGCGCCCGGCAGGGAGAGAACAAGCCAGAACTTGCCTGTTTCCCGATACGGCTTCCACCCCGGCTACCGGAATGAATCCTGGAGGGCAGAATATGCCCGCGGAACTCCGCTGTCAAGGCGCGATCTTCCGCTCTGCGGCTGAATATTGATTGTCGCTGGCGGCGGGGGGCCTCAGTTGGATAATCTGAATCGCAGAGCCGGAGCCAGCGCCGCGCCTCCTGGCTCTCGCAGAAATAGGCCCGGCGCTTGCCGGATCTCCGTTACAAGCATGAGTTTTCAAGAGAGCTTTCGTGCCCGCATTTGAGTTGACGTTCATCGTTCTTGGGATCGCGGTTCTTGCCGGTCTGGTGGGGTCGCTGACGGGGCTGGGTGGGGGTGTGATCGTAACGCCTGCGCTCTCGCTGTTTCTGGGCGTCGATATCCGTTATGCCATCGGGGCGAGCCTGGTCAGCCTGATTGCGACCTCCTCCGGCGCGGCGGCGACGTACGTGCGGGACGGGCTCACCAACATCCGCATCGGCATGTTTCTGGAACTGGCGACCACCGTGGGCGCGATCTGCGGCGCGATGCTGGCGGGTGTTCTCCCCACGTCCACGCTGGCGATCGTCTTTGGCGGGGTGCTTCTCTATTCGGCCTGGCAGGCGAGCGGCACGCGAAGGGAGAGGACAAAATCTCCGGAGCCGGCGCCCTTCGCGCGCAAGCTGAAGTTGAGCGGCGTCTACCATTCCGAAGCGGGCGATACCCCGTATGCCGCATCGCATCCGGGGTGGGGTTTCGGGATGATGTATGGGGCGGGCGTGCTCTCCGGCCTGCTGGGAATCGGCTCCGGCGCGTTCAAGGTGATCGCGCTTGACCGCGTGATGGGCGTTCCCTTCAAAGTCTCCACGGCCACCAGCAATTTCATGATCGGGGTTACGGGCGTAGCGAGCGCGGCCATTTATTTTGGACGCGGATACATTCACCCAGCGCTTGCGTTTCCCGTAATGTTGGGCGTGCTGGGCGGTTCCACGCTGGGGGCGTTCCTCCTCCCGCGGCTTCCGGTGAAGCAGCTCCGGCGGGGCTTCGCCATCGTTGTGGCGGTGGTTGCCGTGGAGATGATTGTGCAGGGCTTCCGGGGGAGGCTATGACAGCGGACGATCATCAACTCGAAAAACTCATCAGCCTGACTTTGCGCAGCGGGGTTGCGGTGGCGGTGGCGCTCGGCGTCGTGGGCGGCGTGATGTTCCTGAGCCATCATGGAACGGACCGGATGGATTTCAGCACGTTCCTTGGCGAGGAGCTTCCCTATTCCACGCTGGGTGGAATCGCGCAGCGGATCGCCGGCGCGAACGAAGGCTTGTCCATCGCGCAGATCGGCGTACTGTGCCTTCTGATGACGCCGATCTCCCGCGTGGCGTTGTCGATCGTCGGGTTCCTCCGGGAGCGGGATTGGATCTTCACGGCGATCAGCGCCACGGTGCTGGCGATTCTGCTCTTCAGCCTCTCGATGGGGTAGCCGGAATCCTAGGGCGGCGCCACGCGACGGACGGCGCTTTTCCTCAACGGATCGAGAAAGGCTTCATGCAGAATAGGCGTATGGAGAAATTTCGATTTGCACTGGCAGGAAACTCGCGGCTTGCGATCCTTACAGCCGGGATCTTCGTGCTGAGCGGCGCAGTGGCTGCACAGACGCCGCGGAGCGTGCCAGACCCCGGCGAACGCGCCGCCGAGCTTCGGGTGATGACGTACAACATCCACCACGGCGCCGGTAACGATGAATGCGCTCCGCGTCCGGCGGGCAGCGCCCCGGCGGCCGATTGCGGGCTGAACCTGGAGCGGATCGCGGACGTGATCCGCACCTCGCGAGCGGACATCGTCGGCTTGCAGGAGGTGGACCGGTTCTGGGTGCGCAGCGGCGGCGTGGATCAGCCGCGGGTGCTGGCGCAACTGCTGGCGATGTCCGTCTGCTTCGGCCCGAACCTGCAACTGCCCGATGAAGCGGGGGCGGGCGGGCCGCGCGAGTATGGCACGGCCATCCTCAGCCGATTCCCATTGCGCGATTGCCGGAATGAGCACCTCCCCCGCGTCGCGGATGCGAATGAGCAGCGCGGATTGCTTTCCGCCGATGTCGTGACCCCAGGCGGGGTCGTGCGCGTGATGGTGACGCATCTCTCCGTCGTGGCGGCGGACCGCGTGCCGCAGACGGAAGATCTCGCCAAAGCGGTGGCGGCCTCGCGGATTCCCACGATTCTGATGGGGGATTTGAATACGCGGCCCGACGCGGCATCCCTGCGCCCGCTTCTTGCCCGCGCTCAGGATCTCTGGACGCTCGCCGGGCGCGGAGACGGGCTCACGTCGGCAGCGCATCCGCAGCGTCCGCCGCGCGGCCGCATCGATTACATCCTGGCTACATCCGGCATCGCGGCGAATGGCATTGAGGTGGTGGTGAATGATGTCACCCGCATGGCGTCGGACCATTACCCGATCCTCGCGCGAATCCAATTGACCGGCGCGCGTTAGCGAACTCACGGCTTGCGGGCAATGCGCTGTGCGGTGCGGCTCCGGCCGTGGCGCTAAACGACGTGCAGAACGTCGGCGATTTGCTTTTCGGTGATCACGCCTTCCTTGATCACTCGCCAGTAGGGCTCCGTGATATCGACGGTCGTGCTGCCGGCCCCCACGCAGCCCCCGCCATCGAGCACCAGCTTCAGGCGTCCGTCCATGGTGCCGAAGACCTCGATGCCACTCTTGCAGGTGGGCTGGCCGGAGATATTGGCGCTGGTGGCGATGATCGGCTGTTGCAGGATCTCAACGAGCTTCCGCGCGACCGGCGTCCGCACCTGCCGCAAGGCAAGGCGGCCCGTGTTGCCGGTCACTTTGAGCGGGACTTTTTCCCCGGCGGGAACAATAATCGTTAGCGGGCCGGGCCAGAAGTGACGGGAAAGCTGGTAGAAGCGGTGGCTCAGCTCCTTGGCCAGGTCCTCCGCCATGAAAGTGTCCGTGATGAGCAGGGGAAGGGACCGGTGAATCTCCCGGCCCTTGGCGAGAAATACCTTGCCGATGGCGTGGAGGTTGTAGGGGTCCGCCACCAGCGTATAGAGGGCGTCAGTGGGGATGGCCACCACCTCCCCGCGGCGGATGGCGGCGGCGGCGGTGAGAAGCGCATCCTCATCGGGATGTTCCTGGTCAATGGAAATGAGGTCCGTATTCACAATAAGTCCAACCTGCAAATTGTACTTGCTAAAGACTTTGCGCATCAAGGGCGAGCGAGGAGAGGCAGCGCGCCAATCCCGCGCGGCGGAGGCCGCAAGGGCGCGGTCCGCCTTTTTTTCAAAGACTTTGCCCGCAATCGCGTATTTTGAGAAGGGCGGCGTGAAATGATCACTGCTATCGAATCCTCTCCCGTCCGGAACATGACGGAAGCAAACGCGGAGATTTCCGCCGTTTTCCGTGAATATCACCTGCGGCTCTTCCATTATGCGCTGCAACTGGTGGGCGACCGGGAAGATGCGATGGATATCACCCAGGAAACGTTTCTTCGCCTTCAACGGCACTGGGCCCGCCGCGATGAAACAAAGCCCATTGCGGCATGGCTCTACGCGATCGCCAGAAACCTCGCGATTGACCAACTGCGGAAACGCGGCACGCGGAATGAGACCGAAGAGAACCCGAATCTCGAGGACCGCCACGCCCCCAATCCGGAACATCTGGCCTCCAGCTCAGAGCTTCGCGAGAGGCTTTGGGCCGCAATTGGACAACTCCCGGATCCGCTTCGGGAAGTGATTCTGCTACGGGATTGGCATGGCATGCGCTACGCCGAAATCGCGGAAGTCACCGGCACGAATGCCACGACGGTGACGTCACGGCTGTACGAGGCCCGCCAACGGCTTCGCAACGAATTGAGGGGGTATCTCTGATGCCGAAGCAAACCCCGGAAGATGTGGAACGCATGATTTCGGCGTATCTCGATGGCGAACTCACCCAAGGGGAAAGCCAGCGGGTGCGCCTTCTGATCGAGGATCAACCGGATTACCGCCTGGCCTACGAGGAGATGCGGCAATTGCAGCGGCTCACGGGCGCGATTCCGATGCCCCAACCTCCCGATGAGCGCATCCGGGAAATCGAGCGGCAGCTTGCCGTGGCGGCGCCGCGGCGAGTGGGCTTTTATGCCTTGTGGGGCGGGTTGCTGCTGTGGCTCGCTTACCTCGGGCTGCTCTTCGTCCGGAATCTGAGATGGCCCAGCGCCATGGAAGCCATCGTGGGCATCATCGTATTTGGCCTGATTTCGCTCTTCGTCTCGGTGGCCATCGAGCGCTGGCGGGAACTGCCGCATGACCGCTACCGGAGGATCCGCAAATGATCGTCGTTACAGTATCTGAGGTCGCCGGCAGGCGGGTGAAGCGGACGCTCGGGCTGGTGCGGGGCAATACGGTGCGCGCCAGCCATGCGGGGAAGGACCTTCTCGCCGCGTTCCGCAATCTGGTGGGCGGCGAAGTTCACGAGTATACGAAGCTCATGGCCGAGAGCCGCGAACATGCGCTCGACCGCATGGTGGAAGAGGCCCAAAGCCTGGGAGCGAACGCCGTGATCGGCCTCCGCGTCACGACGGCGGAAATCGGCAGCGGCCTCGCGGAAATCATGGTCTACGGCACGGCGGTGGTGCTTGAGGACGATCCGGCGGAGCAAGCGGGAGTCTAGCGGAACGAACCGGCGCTGCCCGGGATGACGAGTTTCGAGTAAGGCTAGAGGGCGCCGCTTCCGCGGAGGAGCGGCGCCCTCGTTTTTCGCTCGCGCACAAAAGACTTATCAAATTTGCGTTCACAGTAAGTTTGGTGATATGTTTTTCTGTGAAAGCAAATCGAATGCCGAACCGCGCCGCCTTATCGATGTCTGCCCCGGCGGATTCCGCGCCGGATGGCCCCATGTTCGATTTCAGCGTGGTTCGGGAGTTGCGGAAGCGCGAAGGGCTCACGCTGGGCGATGTTTCGATGCGTTCGGGGGTTTCCGTTCCGGTGCTTTCGCGGCTGGAGCGCAACCAGAGCGTGGCGGAGATCGAGACCCTCTTCAAGTTGAGCCGCGTGTTCGGGATGAACGCGGCGGATTTGCTTGCATTGGCCGAGAGCCGGGGCGCGCACCACGCGGGTGAAACCCGCCACAAGTCCGGCGGATTCGAGTTCCGCGAAGTGCGCTACGGGAACGCGTTGTGCCTGTATGGCCGTGCGAAGAAGGGCAGCACCCTCTCGCGCCCGGAGATTCACGGCGACGATTACGAGATTTGCTGGGTGCTGCGGGGCCGCTTGCGCATCCGGCTCCCGCACGAAGTGCATGACCTCGCGGCCGGCCGCGCTATCCAGTTCGACGCCATTTTGGAACATACCTACGAAGCCCTCGCCGATTGCGAGATCGTCATTTTTCACATGAGGAAAGGAAAGCGGTTTTAGCGATGATGCGAATAGACGATAGCCTCACTCCCGCGGCGCTGCTGCCGGGGATTCAGCGCAT
>JADYZL010000247.1 GCA_020853155.1 Bryobacterales bacterium | reverse complement strand
GAATTGAAGCATCGGTCATCCCCGAACTCGCGCTGCAACCCTAGCGTGACTTTGAACACCCCGCCTTTGCCCTTCACTTCCGGCAAGTGCTCGCTCCGGCTGCAATCGGCCACATCCTCGCCGAACACGAGCATCTTCGGGTTGTGCCTCATTTCCTCATGAAGCGTGAGGTTGATCGCATCGAGCATCGTGCGCGGGTCGCCGTGCTCATGCGCGGGAGTATCGAAATCGACCGAGGTGGGGTCCACTTTGTCCGAGTAGAGAAACTCCATCACGCCCGCCGGATCCGGCATCGGTTCCTTGAGCACGTCATTCTCGATGTGGGCGATCTCGCGGTCTATCTCGCCTCGAATACTCGTGATCTCCGCGGGGCTGTAAACCCCCTTCTCGATGAGAAAGCGTTCCATCCAGTGAACCGGGTCCCGTTCCGCCTCCTGCTCCCGTTCGACAGCGCTCTTGTAGTGGCGCTCATCGTCCGAAAGTGAGTGGGAATACGGTCGCGTCACGTGGGCATGCACAAAGGCGGGGCCATGCCCCTCGCGGCAATACTGGATTGCTTCCTGGAGTGCAAGGTAGCTCGCCACAAAGTCCGTGCCTTCCACCTCGATGACTTTGAGGTCCGGAAAGCTCTCCACCAACCGCGAGATATTGCCTCCCGCAGTCTGGACTTCCACCGGCACGGAGATGGCGTATTGGTTGTCCTGAATGAGATAGACGATCGGCAACTTCCCGAGACAGGCGATGTTCAGAGATTCCCAGAACTCGCCCTGGCTTGTGGCGCCTTCCCCGGTGGAGCAAAGCGTAACCTCATCCCGATCCGGATGAAGCCGCAATGAGGCATCGGCGCACCCCACCGCATGCAGATAGTGCGAACCGGTGGGCGATGACGAACTGACAATGTGGAGTTCCGGGCTGCTCCAGTGCGAGGGCATCTGCCGTCCGCCGGACGCGGTGTCGCTCTTCGCGCCAACGCCCTGCAGCAACATATCGCGTGCCGTCCAGCCCATGGCGAGGGACCTGGCGCGGTCTCGATAGTAGGGAAAGAACCAGTCACAACCGGGGCGCAGAACCATCCCGGCGGCGGTCTGAATCGCTTCGTGTCCGGCGGCGGAGACCTGGAAAAAGATCTTCTGCTGCCGCTTCATGAGGATCTCCCGATCGTCAATGGACCGGGACGTGTACATCAACCGGAATGCTCGCTTCAGCTCTTCAACCGGGATGCCCTTAAGATGGGGTTCGATTTCGCGGGCCGGGTGGGATCCGGTCACACTCGCCATTCGTTCTCCTCCATACTCAGCGTCTAGTTTAACGCGCGCTCAAATATCAGTCAAAATCATCGATCTCATTCAAATTTCTTATATCCACACACCCCGGTGGAGTGCGTCTCAGAAACAGCGGCGCCTGCCGTGGAATCCAATTCGCGAAGGACTCAGGTGCTTTTGCAAGCCTGGCGAATTTCCGCCAGAATGAGGGTACAAGCGCCATGAAATCGGAAGACTCGAACAGCGCGAAACGGTTTGTGGTTCGTGGCCGCGTGCAAGGCGTCGGCTACCGTTTTTATGTGGAAAAACACGCGCAGCGCATGGGACTGCGCGGCTATGCGAAGAACCTCGGCGATGGCACAGTGGAAGTCGTCGCGTACGGTACATCCTCCGCCATCCAGGAACTGGAAGGATTGCTGCGGATCGGGCCGCGCCTCGCGCTCGTCTCCGGCGTGGAAGCGGAGGCCGCGCCGTTGGGAGATTACAGCCATTTCCGCGTGCGCGTCTAACAGCCGGACGCCGCATCGCAATACCAACGGCCCTACCCCTTAGCGAAATCCAGGCTGAGCGGCCCTTCGGGCTTACGCGGTTCCGTGTGCTGCGCGCGCATCACGCCTTCGAGCCTCGTCACCAGATCCGGGTGATCCGGAGCGGCATTCCTCGATTCCCCGGAATCCGTGCTCAGATCGTAAAGTTCAACGGGCTTATCCGGTCGCGGCCGCACGGCTTTCCATTTGCCCAGACGGACGGCCTGCTGCATCGCCTCCAGGCGGTAGCGTTGGTTCTTGAAATCGAATGGGAAGAATTCCCAGTACAACGGGCGCCCGGCATCCAGCGCGTCCCCACGAAAAAGCGGAACCGCTGAGCGGCCATCCAAGCCGCTTGGCGGCGGTACTCCGGCGATCTCGCAAGCCGTGGGGTAGAAATCATAGAAAGCCCATGGCGCAGCGCTCGCCGATTTCGATTTCGTCACGCCCGGCCATCGCACCACCATCGGAACGCGAATGCCGCCTTCGTAGAGGTTGCCCTTCGCCCCGCGCAGGACTCCATTGCTCTGAAACCGGTCAAACTTCCGTGAATTCGCATCGACGCCGCCGTTATCGCTCGTAAGGAAGACCACGGTATTCTCAACCAGGCCATTCTCTTCGAGTACTTCAAGCAATCGGCCAAAATGGTGATCGGCCTTCGTCACCATCGCCGCATACGTCTTCTCGAGATCGGTCCAGGGCTCATTCTCGTATGGCGACACACTCGGAATCTCATACTTTCCGTGAGGAAGCGTCCAGCAGGCATACAAGAAGAAGGGTTCGTTGCGGTGACGCCCGACAAAGTCGAAGGTCTTCTCCGCGATCCGATCCGCGCTATAGTCGCTTCCGCGCCCGTCGTGGTTCCCCTTGAGCGGGTCCACGCGGTCGTTACTCCACAGAAAATCCGGGTAGTAGCTATGGGCGTGGACCTGATGCAGGTAACCGTAGAATTCGTCGAAGCCGTGTTTCCAGGGCACGCCGTCCGTGCGGATGTCGCCGAGACCCCATTTCCCGAAAGCGCCGGTTGTGTAGCCAGCCTGCTTTAGCGCAGACGCCACCGTGCGATCGCTCGCCAACAGCGGCATCGTACCGGCGTTGGTGCGAATACTGCCGTGGCCGGAATGCATGCCCGTCATCAGCGTGCAGCGGGACGGAGCGCACACGGTGGAACCGGCATAGCAATCGGTGAAGCGCAACCCCTCGCTCGCGAACTGGTCGGCATTCGGGGTGCGAATGAGCTTCTGACCGTAACAGCCAAAGTCGGCGTACCCGAGATCGTCAAGCATCACGTAAACGATGTTAGGCGGCCTTCGCGAAGCGGCTTTCGTTGCCGTGGCGGCCGCCGCCGAAGCGCCGAAGGAAAGAAGAAATTGCCGCCGGATCATCGGCCTCATCCTATCGCACCCCCCAGGTAACGAAAAGGCACTCGCCGGATGCACGGCGGATGCCGTCTTTCGAGTGATTTAGGCCCCTCTACGCTAAACTGGAAGATGGTTCTTCTATGATCGACCCTATTCTCGCCAAGTTATTCGGCACTGCGAATGAGCGCGCCGTCAAGCGCATGCAGCCGGTGGTT
>JADYZL010000246.1 GCA_020853155.1 Bryobacterales bacterium | reverse complement strand
TCGCCAATGTGCTGCTGCGCCATGAGAGCCAGGAAGAAGCGATGCGCATGGCGACGGAGGTCAAATGGCTGCTGGATCCGCCACCGGAGCAAACCCGGGTGGTGGGTCCCGCGGAGGCGCCCGTGCCAAAGCTCAAGAAGGAGTTTCGTTACCAGCTCCTGGTGAAAGCCGCCAACCGCCCCGCGCTTCGGAAGGTCATCCTGCGGATTCGCGAGCACGGCGTGGAGAAGAAGTGGAAGGCGACGTCGCTGGTTCTGGACGTGGATCCGTTGAACCTGATGTAGACCGCCGGAGCGGGGCGCGGCCCACAAGGGCGCCACTATCCTCCGGGCTATGGGTGACCGAATTCGTCCACCATGGGGATGAGTTGCTGGTAGACGTGATCTGGGATGGCGGAATCCCAATTGCCGGTCAGCTTGGCGGCGATCACGAAGCCCAGGAAAATCGCCACGACGCCCGCGGCCATCCATTCGGGATGGAAGAAGCGGGTAGCGCGGGAAGCGGGCACGCCGATCACCTGCATGCCCAGCGCATCTTCCACCGGGCAACTGGCGATGCATTCCATGCAGCCCAGGCACTCCGCGGACCGAATTTGCACGAGGCGATCCACCGGAAGTTGCGACGGGCAGGCGTGGGCGCATTTGGCGCAATCGATGCACTTTTCGGGAATGCGCCGGATGCGCAGCGGGCTCAACAGGCTGGCGAAGCCCATCAGCGCGCCATACGGGCACAGGTATCTGCACCAGAAGTTCGGCGTGAAGAGGGACATCACGGTAAGCAGCGCCACGATGACTCCGCCGGTGACGCTAAGGTAGCGGAAGAAATTGAGCATCTTGACGTCGGACACCAGCCCGTAAGGGGAGCCCGCGAACGCCGCGATCGCGGATGCCGACATCGAGCCTACCGCGTAAAGAAACAGCCCGAGCAGCGTGTATTTCAGGCCGCGAAGGACGATATCCAGCCAGCGGGGAGGGAAGAACATGCGGCGCGTGAAGCGGCGGCCCAATTTCCACAGATATTCGGAGAGCGTGCCGATCGGGCAGAGCCAACTGCAGAACGAACGCCGCAGCAGCAGCGACATCATGATGAAGCTCACGAGCAGCACGCCCGCGGCCGGATGAATTTCCGGGATATGGCCTGTCAACAGCGTGTACTTGGTCTGCATCAGGCCCATGATGGGCAGCCATCCCTCTACGCCCGCGGGGCGGGAGACCGCGAAGGGGGCCGCGTGGCCCTCGAACTGCCGCACGAAGAGGATGAACTCGGTGCAGATCCAGGCGTTGAGCAGGACGAAGGCCAGTTGCGTGGCGCGCCGGTAGCGCTGGGAACGGTTCGGATCGATTCGGTGCAGGTACTGCTTCTTCTGCTTTTTCCCAGCGTTGGCGGGAGCGGGAGGTGTTACAGCGCAGGCCACACCTTTATGCTCTCCCGTGCAAGAGAGCCTGTCCGTGACCCCAGTCACAGCCATCGGGCGGATTCCGCGCCATCCTGTATGCGGATGGCGGCTTCGCTACAACTCGGAATCCGCCTCGCGGCGCAGACCCTCGGCATCGAGCACCTGGATGCGCCGCCGTTCGATCCGCAGCAGCCCTTCCGCCTGAAAGCGGCTCAGGTTGCGCGAGACCACTTCGCGGACGGTGCCAAGGCGCATCGCGAGTTCTTCGTGGCTCGAAGGCAGAGCAAACTCACTGCCGCCGGCCTCGGCTTGCCAATCAAGCAACTGCCGCGCGAGGCGCTGACGCACGCTGCCGAAGGTAACCGCTTGCACAAGCATCACAAGTTGCCGAAGGCGCTTACCCATCACGCGGAGCATCTTCATGGGGATCTCCGGGTGAGACCGGCAGACACGGTAAAAGTCGTCCTTCGCGATCAGGAAGGCGACCGTTTCCTGGACAGCGACGACACTGGCCGGGTAAGGGCCTCCGTCGAAGATGGGCACCTCGGCGACGGTGGAGGGCGCCGCTTCGAGCGTCAGCATGATCTCCCGTCCGGAGGTGGTGGTCTTGACGATCTTCACCACGCCCTCGCCGATCAGATAGATGCCCTCACATGGCTCGCCTTCCGCGAAGAGGACGGCGCCGGGGGCGTAGGTGCGTTCGACGGCCAGTTCCGCCAGGGCCGCGCGCTCCCCGGCATCGAGGCTGGAGAACATGGGGATGCGGGCAAGGGTCTGATCCGCACGGGATGGAGAGGTTGCCATGGCCTGTAGGGTCGAACCCCACTGTAACGCATGCGGCATCTGCGTGGCCATCTGCCCGGTGAACGCGATTCTGGAGACGATGGGTGGCATTCGGATTTCCAGCGTGCTTTGCACCGAGTGTCTCGGCTATGCGGATGCTCCCGTTTGTATGAAAGTTTGCCCTATTGACGCGATTGACTATGCCCCTGTCATTGAATGGGGCTCTCGCCGTCCTCCGGATGGCGATATTGCTTAGGAGACGTACCGATGAGTGAGAATTACCTGTTTGTCGAGGACCTGGCCCTACACCTGACGGTGCCCGAGCGCGGCATTTTGAGCATGACGCTGCAGACGGACGAACGCAGCAAGATCATTCAGTTCGTGTTCGCGCCCGGCCAGGAACTGAGCGCGCACACGGCCCCGTTCCCCGCGATTCTCTACATTGTGAAAGGCGAGGCCGAACTCATCCTCGGCGAGGATACGAAGCAAGCGGCGGCGGGTACGCTGGTCCACATGCCCGCCCAACTGCCCCATAGCGTGAAGGCAAAGACGGAACTGGTGATGCTGCTCATCATGCTAAAGAGCTAGAGCGGGCAGGGCGCACGGCCCGCCGGTGTGTCTCCCCTATAATGGGTTCATGTCCACCGTGATGGCTCCGCTGGCCACCGCCGAACAACTCGCGAAGTATGAGGTCGTCATCGGCCTGGAAGTACACGTTCAGCTCGGCACGAATACCAAAATTTTCTCGGTAGCGCCGATTACGTTTGGCGAAGAACCCAACACGATGGTGACGCCGTTGTGCCTTGCGATGCCCGGGACGCTTCCGGTGTTGAACAGGCGCGTCGTCGAACTGGCCGTCCGGGCCGGTCTCGCGCTCAATTGCGCGATCCGTCCGGTGTCGATCTTCGCGCGCAAGAACTATTTTTATCCGGACTTACCTAAGGGCTACCAAATCTCGCAATACGATCAGCCGATCTCGGAGCATGGCTGGATCGATATCGCCGTCGAGGGCAAGACCAAGCGGATCGGCATCACGCGCGCCCACCTTGAAGAGGACGCCGGCAAGAGCGTCCACGAAGGGTTCAAGGATTCCGCGAAATACAGCTACGTGGATCTCAATCGCGCCGGGGCGCCACTTGTTGAAATCGTCAGCGAGCCGGATATCCGCACGTCCGACGAAGCGTATGCCTACCTCACGGAAGTGAAGCTCGCGTTGCAATTCGCGGGCGTCTCCAATTGCGATATGGAGAAGGGCCAGCTTCGCTGCGATGCGAATGTGTCGGTGCGGCCGGTGGGCCAGGAGAAGTTTGGCACCAAGGCGGAAATCAAGAATCTGAACTCCTTCCGGTACGTGAAGCTGGCGCTGGATTATGAGGTTTCGCGGCAAGTGGGCCTCATTGAGGCGGGCGGCCAGGTGGAGCAGGAAACACGCCTGTTCAATGTGAGCACCGGCGAGACGGTGAGCATGCGCAGCAAGGAGCATGCGCACGACTACCGCTACTTCCCCGAACCCGACCTGCTGCCACTCAAGGTGAGCCGGGCCTGGCTCGCGGAGATCGAAGCGGGCCTTCCGGAACTGCCGGCAGCCATCCGCAAACGTCTTGTGGAAGAGTACGGCTTGCGCGAGTACGATGCGCAGGTG
Organism: Bryobacterales bacterium; assembly: GCA_020853155.1. GTDB lineage: Bacteria > Acidobacteriota > Terriglobia > Bryobacterales > Bryobacteraceae > JACTMJ01. The sequence goes on along the minus strand of JADYZL010000246.1, from coordinate 187 downwards.
CTGACGCTCACAAGAGAGATGAGCGACTATTTCGAGGTTGCGGCCCGCGCTTCCTCAAACCCGAAAACCACCGCCAATTGGGTGACCGTGGAACTGCTGGGAGCGCTGAAGGGCGCGGGCAAGGAGATCGCGGAAAGCCCGGTATCGGCGGAGCGGATCGGTGAATTGGTCTCCCTGATCGAAAAGG
>JADYZL010000245.1 GCA_020853155.1 Bryobacterales bacterium | reverse complement strand
GCCGCGGCTCCAGCATGTTGCCCATCAGCATGTTCACCGCCAGAAAAAACCCCGCCACCGCGAGAGCCGTCCACGGGCCGTACTGAATCATCCCGAGCAGAATCGGCGGAATCGCCGCGATCACGCTTCCGATATTCGGGATGAAATCGAGCAGGAACGCAAGCAGCCCCCACAACACCGGATAGTCGATCCCCATGATGGTGAGGAAAATCCATACCGGGATGCCCGTGCCGAGGCTGATCATCGCCTTCAACGCCAGATAGTGCTTCATCTTGCCGGCCATCGCATCCAGGTCTTCGAGCGCCCGTGAATGGCGTCCAAACGCATGCCGAAGCTTCGCGGGCAGGCTCGGAGCCTCAAACAGCATGAAGACGTATGCGAGCAGGCTAAGGATGACATTGGCGAGCAGGTTCCCAAGGCCGGCCACCAAACTGCCCGTCGCGCTGAAGATGGCGCTGCTATCGACGAGATCCGCGAGATCGGGAACGGGCAATTTCATCCCGGTGTGGTCGAGCCATTCCTTGCTTTGCGCGATTTGGCCGGCGAGCCGCTCTTCGTAAGCGGGCAGATTGCCGGTGAAGCTTTTCACCGATTGGCTGACCACCACACCCAAGCCGCTCAGCAGCGCCACGGCCACCAGCAGCACGAGCGTCACCGCGAGCGCGAGCGGGACCCGCCGCGCCGTCAGCCATTCCACCGCGGGAAAGCTGATCACGGCCAAAAAGGCCGCGAGCAAAAAGGGCACGAGGATCGAACCGGCCTCGCGCAGCCCGGCGATCACCACGACAAGCGCGGCAAGATTGATCCAGAGATAATTCCGTTTCACCGCTTCCATTCAACCTTCCTCCCCTGCCGCGTGATCGCTCGCGCGGTCACGAAACCGAACGCCGCCGCTCCAGCACGAACGCCCCGAACGAATAGAACCAGCCCGCCAGCGTCACCACAAGAGCGATCAACCACATGCGGTCAAGGGAATCCCAATAGACGTAGGCGAGGCAGATGAGCGCGGGGATCTCCGCTTGGAGAACCTTAACATAGAACGCCTCCGCCCCCTTCTCGATCACGCCGGAGACAAGCATCCCCAGCGATAGCATCAGCGCTCCCATCATCCGCAGCGTCACGTGGCTGTAGATCCCTTCCGCGAAGAGGATGTCCAGCATCACCGCGGGCACGAGCAGAAAACCCACGCCGCCGAAATAAAGATATCCCGCGGCGAAATACAAGCTGCGGCGCGTTTGTTCCATTGAGGTCCCCACCCGGATACGATCTCAATTTCTCGCGCCGCTGGCAAATCTTCGCCTCGCAGTTTGATATAAAGCAATCGCGGAGGTTCCCTCGAGATGGAAGCAATCAGCAGACGTTCGGTATTGGGCGGGCTCGCGGGCATGAGCCTGGCGGCGGCGCCCTATGTGCAGGCGCAGCGCGCGAAGAGGCGCAACGTCCTCTTTATCGCCACGGACGATATGAATAACAGCCTCAGTTGCTACGGGCGCCCCCTCGCCAAGACGCCCAACCTCGACGGGCTTGCCGCGAGAGGCATTCGCTTTGACCGCGCCTACTGCCAATACCCGCTGTGCAGCCCTTCCCGCACTTCCATCATGACGGGCCTCGCCCCCGACGCCACCCAGGTTTATGACCTCAAGCTCCGCTTCCGCGAGACCGTGCCAAACGTCATCACTCTGCCCCAGCACTTCCAGCGGAATGGATACTACGCGGCGCGGGTAGGAAAGATCTATCACTACGGCGTCCCTCGCGATATCGGCACCGACGGATTGGACGACAAGGATTCCTGGAACCACGTGGTGAACCCCAAGGGCGTGGACAAGATCGAGGAATCGAAAGTCACCAACTATACGCCCAACCGCGGCTTGGGCTCTTCCGCGTCTTACTACATCTCTCCCGCGCCCGACGAACAGCACACCGACGGCATCACCGTGGACGCCACGCTGGATTTGATGGCGAAGCATCGCAACGATCCCTTCTTCCTCGCGGCGGGCTTCTACCGCCCCCACGTGCCGCTCATCGCCCCCTCAAAGTACTTCGACAAAGTTCCGTTGAGCGCCGTGGATGCCGTGCCCTTCTCTTCCGCCGAAATGGAAATCGCGCCCAAGTGGGCCTACTTCACGCATCCGCCCAACTGGAACATGAGCGAGCAGCAGATGCGGGAGATCCGGCGGGCCTATTTCGCTTCCATCATGTTCGTGGATTCGAATGTCGGCAAGCTTCTCGCAGGCCTTGAAAAAATGGGCCTCGCCGCAAACACCACCGTCGTCTTCTGGAGCGACCACGGTTATACGCTGGGCGAGCACGGCCAATGGATGAAGCAGGCACTTTGGGAGCCGGTGGCTCGTGTGCCCTTCCTCATGGGCGGCGCGGGGGTGGAGGGTCGCGGCAAACCTTGCGCGCGTACCGTCGAACTGCTCGATCTCTATCCGACGCTCTCCGAAGTCTGCGGGCTCGAGAAGCTCCCGGAGCACGTGCAGGGGAGATCGCTGCTCCCGCTGCTCCGCAACCCCTCCGCCGCATGGGATCACCCCGCCGTAACGCAGGTGCGCCGGAATGCGGACGCCCCCGTAATGGGCTATTCCATCCGTAACGATCGTTACCGTTACTCCATGTGGAACGACGGCAAAGAAGGAGAAGAATTCTACGACTACCGCAACGATCCCAAGGAGATGAAGAACCTCGCGAGAGAGCAAGGCGCGCATACGGCCATCCAGCGGGACCTGGCCGCGCGCCTGCGCAAGACCATCGCTGCGCGGCAGAAGGCGCCTGGATTGGGGTAGGCTGAGGGTTCTTGTCAAGACGTTATAACTTTTGTTACAATGACTGCATGGAACTGAAAGTGCGCAGAATCGGTAACTCGCTGGGCGTAATTCTCCCGAAGGAGATACTTCGCGCGCTTCGCGTGGAAGAAGAAGGCGTTATCCTTCATGCCACGGAGACCGCCGATGGCATTCAGTTCACCCCGTACAATCCCGATTTCGAAGCGGGGATGGAAG
>JADYZL010000244.1 GCA_020853155.1 Bryobacterales bacterium | reverse complement strand
TCGTGATGAAGAACACCTTCGAAAGATCGAAAGGCATGTCGAGATAGTTATCCCGGAAGGTCTTGTTCTGCTCCGGATCCAGAATCTCGAGCAACGCGGAAGACGGATCTCCGCGATAGTCCCGCCCGACCTTATCCACCTCGTCCAGCAGGATGACCGGGTTCTTCTCGCCCGCCCTGCGCATGGCCTGCAGAATGCGGCCGGGCATCGCCCCGATGTAGGTGCGCCGATGGCCGCGAAGTTCCGATTCGTCGTGCAATCCGCCCAGCGCGAGCCGTTCAAACTTCCGGCCCACGGCGCGTGCGATCGATTGGCCAAGCGAGGTCTTTCCCACACCTGGAGGCCCAACAAAGCACAGAATGGGGGCCTTGGCATCCGGATTGAGCTTCAGCACCGCGAGATGTTCGAGAATCCGCTCCTTCACCTCTTTCAACTCGTAATGATCCTCGTCGAGAATCTTGCGGGCGTTCTTGAGGTCGAGGTTATCCTCCGCCATCTTGCTCCAGGGGAGTTCGATGACGTACTCGAGATACGTCCGGACGATGTTATTCTCGGGCGAGCCGGAGGGCATCCGTTCCAGACGGGTCAACTCCCGGTCCGCTTCCTTGCGCACCTCCTCCGGCAGATCGGCTGCTTCGAGCTTCTTGCGCAGTTCCTCGGATTCGGCCTTCTCCGGATTCTTCTCGCCAAGTTCATCCTGAATGGCGCGGAGTTGCTGGCGCAGATAGTATTCCCGCTGCTCCTTGCCGATCTCCGATTGCGCCTTGTTCTGGATGTTGGTGCGCAGTTCGAGAATCTGCACTTCGTAGCTCAGGTAATCGTGGACCGTCTGAAGCAGCGAGCCGACGTTCTCCGCCTCGAGAATGCGCTGCTCTTTCTCCGTCTCGATCGAGAGCATGGAGCCGATGAAGTAGGCCAGCCGCACGGGGTCTTCCGTGCTGGTGAGGAACTGCGTGAGCTCGCGGGGCGCGTTGGTGTTGGCCATCTGCAGCACCTTCTTGGCAAGCTCCAGAATGGCTCGTTGCAGCGCCTCCACTTCCGGCCCGGCGTCTCGCGAAAGATCGTGGAGCACGAAGCTCGCGATCATGTAGGGGTCGGATACGGGCGCGCCAACCAGGCGCACGCGATCTACCCCAAGCACGAGCAGTTCCATGAGGCCGTCGCCCGTGCGGGCCATCTTCTTCACCACGGCGCGGACGCCCACACTGTAAAGATCCTCGAGCGAGGGGTTCTCCACGTTGGGGTCGCGCTGCGCGACGATGAGAATCTCCTTCTCTTCCGTGCCGAGCGCCGCTTCCACCGCCGCCACGGAGGCGGGCCGGCCCACCGAAAGCGGCAGCATCAGGTTGGGATAGAGCACGCTGCTCTTGAGCGGCAGCACGGGCAGACGGCGAACGCTTTGTTCTTTCTGGGGAGCCGATTGAGTTTGTTCGCTCATAATGATTCCTCATCTCTCTGGACGCGCACGAGCAGCATGCCGTCCTTGAACTCCAATGAAACTCGCGAAGCCCCCACGCGCTCGGGAAGCTCCACGATCCGGGAGAATCGCTGGTAAGCGATCTCCATATTGTGATGACCCGTGATCTCGTCACAGGTCGTATCCCGGCGGGAGCCGTGAATCTCCAGGAGATTGCCTCGGATATCGATCGCGACATCCTCCGGCCGGACTCCCGCCAGTTCCATCTTGATCAGCCACCCGTTGCGGGTAGAGTAAAGATCGGTGGGCGGCCGCAGCGCGCTATCCCGCGGCACCGGCGAGGAACTGGCGTAGAACAACAGGCTGCCCGTGGTGCGCCGCGGGCTCATTGCGCGCCTCCCGTGCACGCCACCTCGCGGCGCCGCTCACCATATTTGAGATACATAACCATCCTTTCCCCGGAACCCTAGTTGACCTTCGCCGCCGTCCTGCGCGTGCCCGCCTCCTGAGAAGCGGGGGGCACGCCGCTGAACGTCAGCCCGCCCCCCGCCACCGGAGCGTCGATATAGACGCGGCGGCCGTCGTGGATCTCTCCCGCCAACAAGCGCTTTGCAAGCGGTGTTTCGATTTCCCGCTGGATGGCCCGCTTCAAGGGCCGCGCGCCGTAAGCCGGGTCAAAGCCTTCATGGCTCAGGAACTCAAGTGCCGCAGGGGTGATCTCGAGTTCGAGCTGCCGTTCGGCGAGGCGCGCCCGCAGCCGCTGCAACTGGATGTGGACGATCCGCTTGAGATCCTCGATCCCCAGCGAGTGAAACACGACCGTCTCATCCACTCGGTTGAGAAACTCCGGACGGAAGAAGTTGCGCATTTCCTGTAGCACGCCTTCTTTCATGCGCTCGTAATCCCGCCCATCGGTGGAACCCTTGAAATCGAGAATGCGGGCGCTGCCGATGTTGGACGTCATGATGATCAGCGTATTGCGGAAATCCACCGTGCGGCCCTGGCCGTCGGTCAGCCGCCCGTCGTCGAGCACCTGCAGCAGCACATTGAAGACGTCGTGATGCGCCTTCTCAATTTCATCGAAAAGGATCACGGCGTACGGCCGGCGCCGCACCGCTTCCGTCAACTGTCCGCCCTCATCGTAGCCCACATATCCGGGAGGCGCACCCACCAAACGGGCGACCGTATGGCGTTCCTGATACTCGCTCATATCGATGCGGATCATCGCCCGTTCATCGTCAAAGAGCGATTGCGCCAGAGCCCGGGCCAGTTCCGTCTTGCCCACGCCAGTGGGGCCAAGGAAAATGAACGAGCCGATGGGCCGGTTCGGATCGTTGAGACCGGAGCGGGCGCGCATCACGGCTTCCGCCACGGCGCTGACGGCTTCATCCTGCCCCACCACGCGCTGGTGCAATTCGAAATCGAGGTGCAACAACTTGTCCGCTTCGCCCTGGAGCAGCTTCGTGA
>JADYZL010000243.1 GCA_020853155.1 Bryobacterales bacterium | reverse complement strand
TCCATCGCGGAGATTTTCAGCGATGTGACGAACGGCGAGATCGATATTGCCCGCGCGGCGCAAGTTTTCTTTCAATCTCAACCCGACGACTACGACTATCTGGTGTTTTATAACAACCTCGGCATTCCCGCCGGATCTGGCGTCGTTGCATACGAGATCACGGTCCGGAATCAGGTGAGCGGCAATGGCGACGAGGAGACGGATCGCTCAGAGATTTTCGGGTCAAAGAACCGGATGCAGGCGGTTCTCAATTTGGGCCCGCTTTCGCAATACCCGCAGAGCCCAACGGATCTGGTTGCCGCCCGCGCCGGTTCGGAAGATACACCGCTCACGGTGCTGGCGCATGAGGCGGGGCACCGGTTCCTGGCCTTCCCGCTCCTTGAAGAACCGGGTGGGATTACGTGGAATCTGTTGGGGCGTGGAGACGTCCACTGGTCTTCCAATTTCAATTCTCACGGGTCCTTCCTTGAAGGGAATACGATCAACTCCACGGGAAAGCTGGATGAGTTTCTGACGGGCGCGCCGAACGTGCGGTATTCGGAACTGGACCGGTATCTGATGGGGCTGATCGGGCGGGAAGAGGTTGGGATTGAACAGCAGCTCTACTACGTGGATACATCCGCTTCCAGACTGCGGGCTCCCCGGCGCGGACAGTTTCTCTATGGACCGGCTCGAAACTTCAGCATCTTCAACATCATCGCCGCCAACGGACCGCGCATCCCGGACCACACGGTTTCGCAGAAGCGCTTCCGTTTCGCCTTCGTGCTGATCACGAGCGACGCCACGGCGCCCCAGGCAGATCTCGACAAGCTCAACGGGTTTCGTACCGCGTTTGAAAACTTCTTCCGGGAGAAGACTGCGAATCTCGCGATTGCCGATACGGCTCTGAGGCCGGGGCTTTCGGCGAGCACCTTTCCCGCCGGGGGATTGGTTCCGGGCGCGCAAGGCACAGTGGAATTACGCCGCGCCGTGGCTACGGCGGCCGCGGTTCCGTTGACGCTGAATGTGAACGGAAACGCCGTTTCCGCCCCCACCACGGCACTGATCCCCGCGAACGTGGTTTCCACCACCATTCCGGTGACAGCCGTAAATACGGGCGTGAGCGCCATCACGATCAGCGCGAGCGATGGGAGCTACCTTCCCGAGGTGGTGAACATGGCGGTCCGCCCGGTGAGCGAACTTCAATTGGAGCTGGTTTCCGGCAAAAGATACCAGGCGCCGCTGAATGGAGAGACCAGTGAGCCGGTGAAGGTGCGCGTGCTCGATGCAAACCGTGTGCCTTACCGGGGTGTGGAAGTGCGGCTGGAGCCTTCAACCGGCGGCTCCGCGAATCCGTCCGCCGCGATCACGGATGGGCGCGGTGAGGCCAGCATTCGCTGGATGGTTGGCGACGGCGACCCCAACCGGGCAGCCATTTATCTGGCCGCGAACCGGGGGCCCACCGAGAAGAGCCTGCTGGCTGTGCAGACGCTGATTCCGAGAGTGGATGCCGCCACGAACGGGGCCAGCTTCACCCCCGGCATCAGCCCCGGCAGCCTGGCAACGCTGTTTGGGGTCTCACTGAGCGCGGGCGGGACGGAATCGGCGGCCGAGCAACCGCTTCCCATCGAGTTGGCGGGCACGTCGGTAACGGTGAACGGCGTTCGCTCCTCGCTGCTCTACGCCAGCGATCTCCAGATTAACTTTGTGACGCCACCCTACCTTAGCGGGGATACGGCGACAGTGACCGTGGAATCGAGCGACGGCAAGAGCGCCGCGCTGAGTGTGCCGCTGCTTGCCAACGATCCCGCGATTTTCTTCGATAGCGGCACGAACCTGGGGGCGGTGCTTCGCTCCGGAGCGGCGGAGAAGACGGATCGCGTCCCGGCGCTCCCCGGCGCTTTCGTGGAGATTTTTGCCACGGGGCTTGGGAAATTGCTTCCGGGCGGCCGGGGGGAACCGCCCGTAGCCGAAAAGCCGGTGACGGCTACGCTGAACGGCCAGCCGATCCCGGTGGTTTATGCGGGCAGCGCTCCCGGCTTCGCGGGGCTTTATCAGGTGAACGCGAAGATTCCCGAAACGACCGCGACGGGCACGCATGTGTTGCGGATCCAGCAGGAAGGGAAAGATAGCAACGCTGTGAATGTGATCGTGGGCGTCCCGCAGCCTTAACGCATGGAAACGGTGTAACGACGTGAGGGAATGGCGAGGGAAGGGAAGAAGTGGTACGCCCGATTGGATTCGAACCAATGGCCTTCAGCTCCGGAGGCTGACGCTCTATCCAGCTGAGCTACGGGCGCTCACCTTTTGTAGTGTACCTTGAAACGCGCGCGAACGTTTGGGACCCGGCTGAAACAGGGAAAATTTCGTCGGATTCGGGAGCCGGCTACTCGCGGCGGCCAGCCACTCTCCGGGGGTAGCTCTGGTCGTCGAAGATCCGCTCCCGGCTCACTCGCTGGGCGCCCCATTCGAGACGCAGATCGTTGCTGACTTCATCCAGCATTTCGAGCGTAACCTGCTTTTCGGCCATGGCGAATGCGGTAAGCAGGAGGTTATCCGCCACGGAGTTGATGATGCGCGGAATGCCTTGCGTCCGGACATGAATTTCGGAGATGACCTGATCCGGGATCAGCAGCGCCGGGTCCGCGGCGCCGGCTGTCGCGAGGCGCGAATAAATGTATTGCTGCGTTTCCGTTTCAGAGAACGCCCGCAGCGTGCAGCGCAGGGCCACGCGCTGTTTCAACTGGCGGTATGTAGGGTCGTCGAGAATCCGGTCAAATTCCGGCTGCCCCGCCATGATGATCTGCAAGAGCTTTCCGGCGCGATTCTCGAGGTTCCCGAGCAGCCGGATTTCCTCAAGCACTTCCCAGCTCAGATTCTGGGATTCATCCACGATCAGCACGGTGGTGTGGCCGTTGCGCGTGTTGTGCAGAAGCAGATCGTTCAGAGCGAGGAGGACTTGCGTCTTCGAGGGCGGGTTACAGCGCAAATCAAGGTCATAATTCACCATCTCGAAAAATTCGGCCACGGTGAGCCGGGAGTTGAAGATGGTGGCGAAATCGATCCGATTCTGCGTGAGGAAGTCCCGCAGACATTCGAGTAGTGTGGTCTTGCCGGTGCCGACCTCGCCCGTAAGCGCGATGAAACCCTTGCGGCTCTGTACGCCGTAAATCAGGTTGGAGAGAGCCTCTTCGTGCTGGTGGCTCCGGTATAAGAAGACAGGGTCCG
>JADYZL010000242.1 GCA_020853155.1 Bryobacterales bacterium | reverse complement strand
GTGACCGCGGAGGAATGCAAGCCAACCCCGCGCGCCGCCATCCGCTTGCGGCGCCCTACCCGCGTGCCGCTTTCGGACTGTCGCGCAGCGCTGCTTCGGCGATGGGAGGCAGGTGAACACGCGCATGCCGTTTGAACCCGGAACGCATTCCGAACCTGGATCGGGCGCGCGAAACGTGGGATACCGACCGGAGCGCCCTACGCGGACGCGATACCGGGTTGCCGGTTTCCTGTTCCTGCTCGCCGGGGTCACCTATCTGGACCGGATCTGCATCTCGACTTTGGCCCCGCACATTTCGCGCGATCTCGGCCTGACGAAGATGCAGATGGGCGTCGTGTTCAGCGCGTTCGCCGTCTCCTACGCGGCGTTTGAGATTCTCAGCGCCTGGTGGGGCGAGAGGGTAGGGGCGCGGCGCGTCCTCACTCGAATTGTCACCTGGTGGTCTCTGTTCACCATGGCGACCGCGGCATCCTGGAACTACACAAGCCTGCTGGCGATCCGGTTTCTGTTCGGGGCGGGAGAGGCGGGCGCCTGGCCTAATGCAACCCTCGCCTTCTCGCGCTGGATGCCCGCGCGCGAACGCGGCCGGGTGCAGGGGTTGTTCTTCGCCGCGGCGCATCTCGCCGGTGGCGTCACTCCCTTTCTGGTGATCGTTCTCCTGACGTTCTTGCCATGGAGGGGCGTATTCCTGGTTTGCGGCGCGGTGGGGTTGCTCTGGGCGTTAGCCTGGTCTCGCTGGTTTCGCGACGAACCCCGGGACCACCCCGCCGTGAACCGCGCGGAAGCGGAACTCATCGAATCGGAAAGGCGCCTGGCCCGGCACTCCGCGGGAGGCCACGCGTTGGGGCGCATGCTGCTTTCCTCTCCGAACGTCTGGTTGCTCTGCCTGGCCTACTTCTCCAATTGCTACGGATCGTATTTCGTGATGACGTGGCTGCCGACTTACCTTTCCGAATACCGCGGATTCAAGCACGAGGCCCTCGGAGTGGTTGCCGGCTTGCCGCTGGTGCTGAGCGTTATTGGCGATGTGGCCGGCGGAACGATCACGGATTCATTGGCGCGCCGATTCGGCCTGCGGCTCGGTCGCGTTGCCGTTGCCGTGGTTGGATACGCGCTGGCGTCCGCCGCGATGTTCGCATCCATCTGGTCCTCCAGCGCAGGCGTTGCGGCTGCGATGATCGCGGTGGCGATCGCCGCATCGATGTTCACGCTTGCCGCGAGCTGGGCGGCTTGCATGGATATCGGCGGCGACCACAGCGCGGTGGTCAGCGCTACGATGAATACCGCCGGGCAGTTCGGCTCTATCCTGAGCCCCCTCGCGGCGGGATGGCTGGTGACCCGGTTCTCCGACTGGCAGATGCCGCTACTGATTCTCGCGGCGCTTTACGCCGTTTCCGCCATTCTGTGGCTGTTTGTGAATCCCGGCAAGAGGGTCCTGTAGAGGCGGCCACCGGCCACCCGTTAGAAGCGGATTCGCAGGAGATGCCCACGTCAGGGAGGCTCGATTCGGAGAGGTTTCTTCAAGTGCGCGCTCGATGCCTCGGAAAATCAGTTGACGGTATCCGAAAGAGCAACTCGATTCTTGAAGCCCGTGGGAAGCCGGGAGCTTCGCGAGCGGACTATGGTTTTTGCATGAGGACGGAATAGACGGTGGTGGTGTTGTTGTCGAAGTTTGCGGAGGAGCCGGCGAGGTATAGGAGCCAGGTTCGGTAGGTTTCTTCACCAGCCAGTTGGATGCAGCGGGCTTCGTTTTGGCGGAGGCGGGCCACCCATTCGCGGCAGGTTCGGGCGTAATCTTTACGGAGGGTTTTGATGCGGAGGATCTCCAGACCGGCGCTTTCGGCGGCGCGGATGACCTCGGAGAGGTGGGCGAGTTCGCCGCCGGGGAAGACGCGCTTCAGGACGAACCAGGTTTGCGCGTCGTCCGAGATGTTTTGGGGCCGGACGATGCCGGAGTTAAAGAAGAGACCGCCGCTTTCGAGGAGGCTTTCGACTTTTTGAAAGTAGGCTTGCAGGCGGTGGCGGCCGACGTGCTCAAACATACCGATGGAGGATATCTTGTCGAAGCGGCCGGAGAGATCGCGGTAATCCGCTTCGCGGATGGTGACGGCATCGCCCAAGCCGCGGGCGCCGGTCAATGCGCGGGCGAAATCGAATTGATTGCGGCTAAGGGTGCAGCCGGCCGCGCGGACCTGGTGATGCTCCGCTGCGTAGAGGAGGAGCGCGCCCCAGCCACAGCCGATATCGAGGAAGCGCTCGCCGGGGCGGAGGTCGAGATCTTCACAGATGCCCTTGAGCTTGGATTCCTGAGCCTGTTCGAGGGTCCAGCGAGGGTCCTCAAAATCGGCGGCGGAATAGACCATGCGGGCATCGAGGAAGGTCTGGTAGAAGGGGGTGGGCACGTCGTAGTGAAAGCGGATGTTGCGGGCGGCGCGTCTTCTTCCTTGGAACCAGGTTTCGAGGCGGGAAGGAGCGAGGCGCGCGGCCAGATTCAGCAGGCGGTCCCGCCAAAGGGGGCGGGAGAGGAACTGGCGGAGGTGGAGGGCGGCCACGAGGTCTCCCGAGACATCGAAATCGTGGTGAATGAAGCCGAGGGCGGCGGCATAGCCTTCGCCAGTGAGCACGCGATCCCGCTGTGCCGGGTTTTTGACGGAGAGGGTGAATGCCGGTGAACCGTTTCCGTGGAGTTCCCGCTTGCCGGAAGGATACTCGACGGCGTAATCGAAAGCCGTTGCGACAGTGCTGCTCATGATGGGTGCCCTCATCTATTGGAAATCGGGCGGGTTAGGAGTGTTTCGGCGGATCGGGGGCTTAACGAAGGAGCGGTGCGCCCGGGGCGGAGCTTCCTTGAAAGAGGGTGCGGGGCATGGCAAGTTTGCGGGGCGATTGTGACTTAGATCACGGACTTAAATGGTCCGAGTGCGATATCCTACGGGCATGCCTAATGAAGTACTTGATCTACGGCCGCTTCCGCCACCACAGCGGCACGGCCTGGTATTTGCCACCTTTGACGCACTGGCGCTGAACGAATCGTTTCAACTGATCAACGATCACGATCCGTTTCCGTTGCGGAATCAGATGGATTTCATGCGCCATGGCGAGATGGGGTGGGAGTACCTCGAACAAGGGCCGGTTGACTTCCGGATCAAGATCACCCGGATCGCGGAAGCGAAGAAGCCGAAGGGGGCCGCGCAGACGACCGCCTAAGGAGAATGTTGTAGCCTAGGCGGGCGGCGTCTGTCGCCCGCCCTCTCTTCCCATTCCGGCGCGCCGTACCCCGCGGCGGGTTCCTGCGAGAATGGGAGTATGCCCGACCTTCGATATGACCTCCCGATTCGCCCACGGCGGAACCGCCGGATTGCGGCGATGCGCGGCTTGATGCGGGAGACGGAACTCCTACCCGCCCACCTGATTTTGCCTCTCTTCGTGACGGGCGGGGAAGGGGTGCGCATCCCGATCGGCGCGATGCCCGGATGCTTCCGTTTGAGCGTGGACCTGACGGTGGCGCTGGCGCGGGAGGCTTGGGAACTGGGCGTGCCCGCGGTGGCGCTGTTCCCCGCGCTGCCCGATTCCGTGAAAGACCCTCGCGCTACGGAATCCCTCAACCCGAATGGATTGCTGCAACGCACGGTGCGCGCGCTCAAGGACGCGCTGCCCGGCCTTGTGGTGATTACGGATGTCGCCATGGACCCCTATTCGAGCGACGGCCACGACGGTTATCTCGAAGGCGGTGAGATTCTCAACGATGTGACGCTCGAGATCCTTGCCTCGATGGCAGTGGCGCAGGCGCAGGCGGGCGCGGATTACGTGGCCCCCTCCGATATGATGGACGGCCGCGTGGGCGTGATCCGGGAAGCGCTCGACGAGGCGGGCTTCACGAACACGGGCATTCTGGCCTATTCGGCCAAGTATGCATCGAGCTTCTACGGGCCGTTCCGGGAGGCTCTCGATTCCGCGCCGCGATCGGGCGACAAGAAGACCTATCAAATGGACCCCGCCAACCGGAAGGAAGCGCTGCGCGAGGTGCTGCTTGACGTGGCCGAGGGCGCGGACATCGTGATGGTGAAGCCGGCGCTGCCTTATCTGGACGTGATTCGCGAGGTGAGCGCGCATGTGGATGTGCCGGTGGCGGCCTACCAGGTGAGCGGGGAGTTCGCGATGATCAAGGCGGCGGCGGGGAACGGCTGGTTGAACGAAGAGGCCGCGGTGGCGGAAGCCTTGACGGCGATTCGCCGGGCGGGCGCGGACATGATTCTCACGTATTTCGCGATGGATTACGCGAGACAGTACCGCGGATAGGCGCGGCTGGTGGCGGTGGGGGCGGACGCCCGGCCGCAATCTACCACGAAATGCCACGTAGGGTGGGCTACCAAACGCGGCAGGCGTTTTCCCGCACCATGGCGTCACCAGCCTTGCATCCGAAGGCTTCGGCGAATTCCGGCATGTTCGACACAGTTCCGTTCGCCCGATAGAGGCCGGGAGAATGGGGATCGGTCTGGGCGCGGAGGCGCGCCGCTTCCGGCGTGTACTCGCCACACCAGACCTGGGCGAAGCCGAGGAAGAAGCGCTGTGGGGCGGTGAAACCGTCGATTTTTTTCGCGAGTTGCGCACTGCTCATGGTGTGCTTGAGCGCCATGAGGGCGATGCGGAGGCCGCCGTTATCGGCGACATTTTCGCCGAGGGTGAGCTCGCCGTTGAGGTGGACGTCATCCACCGCGCGGAAGCCGGCGTACTCATCCACGAAGCATTTTGCGCGCTCCTCGAAGGCCTTGGCATCGGCTTCGGTCCACCAATCCTTGAGGTTGCCCTGGGCGTCAAAGCGGCGGCCCTGATCGTCGAAGCCATGGGTGAGTTCATGGCCGATGACGGCCCCGATGGCGCCATAGTTCACGGCATCGTCGACGGATTTGTCGAAGAACGGGGGTTGCAGGATGCCGGCGGGGAAATTGATGTTGTTGTTTTGGGGATCGTAGTAGGCGTTGACGGTGGGGGGCGTCATGAACCATTCGTTCTTATCGACGGGCGCGCCGATCTTGGCGATGTCGCGATCCCATTGGAAGCGGTCCGCATGCATCTGGTTGCCCAGGCGATCCTGGCGGCTGATCTTGACGGAGCTATAGTCCCGCCACTTGATGGGGTGGCCGATTTTGTTGGCCATGGTGTCGAGTTTGGCGAGCGCTTGTTTCTTGGTGGCAGGGGTCATCCAGGAGAGATTCTCGATATCCTGGCGCAGGGCAAGTTCGAGGTTCTTCACCATTTCCGCCATGCGCGCGCTGCCCTCTTTTCCGTAGGTCTCTTCCACGTAGATCTTGCCGAGGGCTTCGCCGAGGGAGCCATCGGTGGCGGCTACACAGCGCTTCCAGCGTTCCGGCAGTTCCTTGCGGCCTTGCAGCGTCTTGCCGTAGAAATCAAAACTCTCGTTCACGAAGGGGTCCGAGAGCATGTCCGCCGCGCCGTGGAGGATGTGCCAGCGGAAATAGGTTTTCCAGTCTTCCAGGCTTACGCTTGCGATCTGCTTATTGAGGCCCTCGAAGAAGGCGGGGACGTATACGTTGACGTCGCCTTTGGCGGGAGCGCCGGCGGCCTCCAGGTACGCCGTGAAGTTGAATTCTGGCATCAGCTTCGCGGCGGCCGCGATGGGCATGCGATGGTCGAGGTTGCGGGTATCGCGGCGGGCGACGCGATCCATGGAGACTTCGGCCAACGATTTCTCAATCGCCATCACGGCATCGGCATGACGGGCGGCCGCGGCATTGCTGTCGCCATCGAGCACGAAGATTTTCTTGAGGTGCTCCAGGTATGCGGCGCGGATCTTCTGGAAGCGCTCCTCGTCTTTGAGGTAGTAATCCCGATCCGGCAAGCCCAGGCCGCCTTGATCGAGCACGGCGATCTGCTGAGACGCGTTCTGAAAATCCTGGCCGGAGCCGAAGTTGAATAGCATGCCGAAGCCGCGGCGCTGCATCTGGCCGACTAGAGACGCGAACTCGCTCTTCTCCGTGACGGCGGCGACCTCCGCCATGAGAGGCTTCAGGGGTTGCGCGCCGAGCGCGTTTGCCCGGTCTTCATTCATGCACGCGGCATAGTAATCGCCCACCTGGCGGACTTCGGCGGAAGCGGTCGGCGGGGCTTCGCGCGCTTTCTCCAGGATGTTCCGCAGCACGAGCCGGTTATTCTCGAACAGTTCGTTGAAGCGGCTCCACGCGCTTTGGTCGGCTGGGATAGGGTTCTGCTTCAGCCATGTGCCGCAGGCGTACTGGAAAAAGTTGTCGCACGGCTTGACGGCAGTGTCCATCGCGTTCCGGTCGAAGCCGTGGATCACTTTCGGCTTGGTTGGATCTTCCGACGTTGCAAAGTTCAACGGCAGGACTTGCGCGCGGGCGCTGAGAGCGAGAAGCGCGGTGAACGAAACGGCTGCCAATCGATAACGGGACGCGATGCTCATGCTGGCGCTCCTTGCGCGGGAATTCGACTACTCCGGTTGCGCCGGAGGGTGGGGAACTCCGCGATGGCGATTGCCAGGGAGCACCTTGCATCCATTATGAAACGCCCGGCGGCGATCCGTTTCGCGTGCCGGGCGGGGTGGGGCGGACGCAGCCCACGATCAGAACGTGAACTTCAAGGCGAACTGCACGATGCGTCCGTCAGCGGCGCTATCGATCAAGCCGAAGCCGGCGACGCCCAGCGTGGCGCCGGGAGCGCCGAAGAACGGGGTGTTGGTGGCATTGAAGAGTTCGCCTCGCAATTGGAAGACGCGCTTCTCATCGATGGGGAACATCTTGTAGATGGCGAGATCGAGATTCTTCAATCCGGGCGCCTGGACGGCGTTTCTCGATGCGTTGCCGAAGGTGAAGTTCGGCTGGCGGACAAAGGCGTCCGTATTGAACCAGCGGTCGAGGGATCGCTCACTACCGGAGAGGATGGGTTTCTCGCCGGGCACGACGTTCGGACGCGGAAATGCGGCGGAGCCGACATTGGGCGGATCTCCCTGGACGGAGACGTTCACGCGCCGGCCCGATGTCATCGTGAGGATTCCGCCCAGCGCCCACTGGCCGATGACGAAATCGGCCCATTTGGGCATACCGCTGAGGAAACGCCGGCCACGCCCCCAGGGCACATCGTAATTGGAACTCAATACAAAGCGGTGGGGGAAATGCTCATCGGCAAGGGAGCGTTCGGCTCGAAGGTTGGTGCGATCCTGCACGCCAACGGGCGAAGTGCCACCGGCATCGGCTCCGCCGCGGGCGTCGCTGATCGATTTCGACCACACGTAGGAGCCGAGCAGGTTCAAGCCGCCGGACATGCGTTTTTCAACCCGGAGCTGCATACCGTGGTAGTTCGAGTTGGCGCTGAACTCCCGCCGGAAGGTGTCCGCGAGAGGCGTGACGATGTAATCCAAGCCGGGAACTTCCAGGCGGGTAATGGGACGGCGCGCGTTGATATTCCCCGGCCCGGGCAGAGGGGCGTTGGAATCAAAGCGCTGCAGGAGCCGGTTGCCCTTGGTGCCCACGTAGCCTAGCTCCACGGAGAGGTCTTTATGCACCTCCCGTTGAATGGTGAAGTTCCATTGCTGGGAGTAGGGGGTCCGGTTGGTGCGATCCTGCGAAATGGTCTGAAGGTTGGTGACGCGGGAACTGGTCGCGCCGGGGGGGAAGCCATCGCGGAGCAGGATGGTGGGATGGATGGAATCGGTATTGAAGCCCGATTGGAAGAAGAAGGGGGCCGCGGCGTGCAGATAGCGGTCTCCCGTATTATCGACGCCGCCATAATAGATGCCGTATCCGCTTCGAATGACGGTTCTTTCGCCGAGGCGATAGGCGAAGCCAACACGCGGGGCGAAGTTGTTGTAATCAGGGCGCAGGGTGGAGCGGTCCGCGATGCTGCCTGGTTTGGCAAGGCGGATGGAGGGGTTGGCGGGGTCGGCATCGATATCGAAATTGGCGTAGTGATTGTATTTTTCAAACCACGGCCCGACATACTCGTAGCGGACGCCGAGATTCACGGTGAGCGCATTATTCATGCGGATATCGTCCTGGACGTAGCCCGCATAGAGACGGCGGCGCTGATTCCCCTGGGCGACGTTGGATAACTGGGAATTGAACGGGATACCCAGCAGGAAATCCGCGTAGGCGTTGCCGAAGGTGTTGTTCGAACTCTGGCGGGTGAAATTGCCGTTGAAGGTGAACACGCCGTTCGATTGGAACGCCTGCTGGTGGGGGGATTGGATGAACATCAGATTCACGCCGGTTTTGATGGTGTGGCGGCCGACGGTCCACAGCAGATCGTCGGTGAGCTGCCGAGTTTGCGAATCAGAGAACTGCGGGTTGTTGGCGGGAGCGCCGAGACCGGCGAAACCGTTGATGCCGAATCTTGCGAATCCGGCCAGTTCTTCATTGGCTCCGCGCAAGCCGATTTCCTTATTCATGTTGCGATCGAGCGGGGAATTGCGGAAGGTGAGCAAGCGGTTCCAACTGATCTTGAAGGTGTTGAAGACGGTGGGCGAGAAGATGTGCCCGTGGCTGATGACGAACGACTGCGGGGCATTGTGCTGGAAGGCAGGAT
>JADYZL010000241.1 GCA_020853155.1 Bryobacterales bacterium | reverse complement strand
TCCCTACTGAATCACCAGACTGCTGGACGTGCGCTGCAACGCCGGCGCGAAGGCATCTCCAAACGAGAACCAAACCTGATATCCCTCATGGCTGAAGCCCGCGTCCAGACGGATGAATGTGTTGTTACGGGCGTTGAACCGCACGCCCAAGCCCACCGCCGATTCGAGATTGTGGAAGTTGAACTGGTTGTGGTGCTGAAACACCTTGCCCGCATCGGCGAAGACAGCCATATCCATGCCGCTGAAAACTTCCCAGCGCCACTCCGCATTCATTAAGAAGCTGTTGTCGCCATAGAAACGGAAGGGCCGGTAACCGCGGAGATCGCTGCTGCCGCCGAGCACGCTCTGCAAATAGAACGGCACTGCCTGGCCGCCGGATACGAAGGAGTGGTTCGTCCGGGCGCGAAGGGCAATCACGCGGCGTTTGTTGAAGAATGGAAAATACTGCTGCAAATCCACCGTCAGGCGGCTGAAGTCGAATCGGTTCAGATCCTGATCCCGGTAGATGTTATATTGCGCCGTGTAGCTGCCGCCGCTGCGCGGACCCCCGGGGTTGTCACGGTAATCGATTTGGGCGAACGCCCCGTAACGCAATGCGTTCGCCTGTGCGTCGATACCTTGGGTCATGGCGGGTGAATACTGCCGGTCCGCGGAGATGATGCCGTCTCTGCCGCCGGGGCCGGTGTTCACGAAGAGATAGCCCACGGACCCGCCAAGCTTGAGGTTCCGGACGGGCTTCAAGACGAGCGTCGTATCGATGGCGGTATCTTCCAGCCGGTACTCGCTGCGGCCGGTTTTTTCTGAATCCGGGCCCGGCCCGTAATAATCGAGACTCGGGTAGTTGTGATGGACCGTCTGAAAGCTCCACTCCAGTTTTTCTCCGGCCAACCGGGGCGCCACAAGTTCGAAATCCAGCTTCCGCGCACCATGAAATGACATCTGGGCAGCCGCCCGGACCTGGAGCCCTCCATCGGCCAAATCGTCGCGAAAGGACTCCGGCCCCAGCGCCATGCCCGCACCGGGTGCTAGGCCGCCAAATTTCACCCGGAAGCCGCCAACTCCGCGCGTGAGCCGCTCCAGAATCTTGTCGTCCTTCACGCGGGAAAGCAGCGCTTCCCCTTTGTTCGGCTTATCGGGAGTAAGCGACTCCGCCTTGCTGTCTCTCTCCGCTTGGATGACGGCTTCCCGCGTCTCCGGTTCTGCGCGTTGCTGCGCCACATTGGGAATCGACGCCACGATGGCCATGCCCAGCACAAGACGCAGGCAAACGGCGATCCGGAAGCGCGGGAGACAGTTCAGGCGATTTCGCATACACGGTTTATTGGAAACGCAAATCCCGCCGGAGCCGTGGTGATCGTGCCCCGAGGAGGTAATCCTTATACTGGCTCAAGAATCCGTAATCGGCAACACGCACTACGATGGCTCCAATCCGCGCCGCTCGCGCTTCTGAGCAAATTTCTCGAGGTTGACGATGATGGATTGATTCGAGCGCCGCAAGTCCTCCAGAATTTCCTGCCTGGAACGCGGCGCCGCCTTCTGCCAGGTCCCGGAAGCATCCGCATCCAGGAAAGGCCACAACCGCGCCCGGATATTTCCCGGAAGCACGCTTTCCAAATACTCAAGCGCAGTCCCACGCAACTGAGGGTCATTGGTGTGCAAACCCCGGAATGCGATCTGGAGGGGCTCGCGAGGCAGAACAATGGAAAGCAAAGTGAACACGTGTTCCAGCCCCTTGCTGGTTCGATCTTTGAGCACTTCGCCGAAACCGGGATCTTCTTCGGCATCCTCCACGCGCTCGAGCAGCCGGTAGCTGTTCCAAACGTTCTTGCTTACGAAGAACTCGCGTTCGACGGCGCGCAGAATCCGGTTCTTATCGATCGTCAGGCCGGGGTTCTTGCTGGTGATGGCGTACAACGCCTTGCCGCATCGGTAGCGGACTTCGAACCGCTGGTCTCGCAGCGCCTCGATCAACGCTTCCACGGAAAGCTGAATCGGGCAGTTTCCGAGAATGCGCGGAATCCTCCGGCGGATGGAGAAGTCTTCATTCGGATTGAGCAGGGCATCGGCAAGCTGACCTTCCCTGGGGCAGGTGGCCTTTCGGAGCAGGCGAATGACGAGTTCGGCCACCTCATCCCAGGCCAGAAGCCGAATGAGAAACGGAACCAGTTCCGATCCGATCGGCGCCCGGTGCAGCAGTGCTTCGCGCACCCTGGCATAGTCCCTGGAGCGCAAGTCAGCGATCCGTTGGAGAACCGGATCTTCCGCATCCTCAACCGATCCCAATAACCTTGCCACCGGAGCGGCGGGTTCCGCCGGTTTCGGTGGAGGAGCCAACTCTTCCGTCGGCACGTGTGGCGCCGGCGCGCGCTCCGCCAGGCCATGGGACGCAAGAGAGCGCAAGGGAATCGTCGCCATGGAGCCCATCACAATGCTATCCGCACTCCAATTCGGAAGGGCATCCCGCTCTTCCACCTCGCGGGCTCTTGAGAGCAGGCTCGTTTCGAGTGCCCCCACGTAAAGCCGCCCCAGGCGAAAGGTGATCAACCCCGCACCCGCGCTGAGCACGCAACCGATGGCCAGCAGACCCGTTGGGCCGCCGGTGAGGCCGGCCAGCAGGAGGCTTTGGACGAGAAAAGCGCCCGTTGCCTCACCCAGCCGGTCCGCTCCGACGTCAATAATCGTCTTGGTGGCGCGCTTTTCCTGGTTGCGGACCGGGGTGTAGCAGATCTCGTAGCCCGAGCGGTAAATCGATCCTCGCGTCACCGCCTCCGCACCTCGCAACCCCACCATTCCACCCAATCCCGGAATCGAAAAGTAGCCCAGAATGCCGAGGAAATAGGAGACGGGCAATGCGAACAGACTCTGCGTCAGGCCGAGTCGCTCGAAAATCCACTGGGCGGCAAACGTCTGCATCAGGAAGGTGACCAAACCACTGAACGCGTAGTACAAGGCGAAGAACGACACCAGATTCTCGCCGCGCCCCACCATGCCGGTGACGCCCGCCTTGAACACGTAGTCGAGCAGATTCGCGCTCATCGTCACAAAAAAGACAAGCGATGCCAGGGTAAATAGATAGCGGTTCTTCCTGAGAATGCGCAAGCCCGCCGCAATATCCGGAGCGGCGGCTGGCGTTTGCGGCTGGCGTGCGGTCATCGAGAGGCTGAGGTTTCGGATGAGCAGGAAGGCGCAGAATTGCAGCACGCCCTGGAAGGGTAACAGCACGGACGGGCCGAAAATCCCGGCGAACTGGTCCGCCACCACGCCGCTTGCCAGGCCTCCGAAGGTCCCACCGGCGGCCACGCGCCCAAAGAGCCGCTTCGCCTCTCGCGGATCGAAACGCTCATTCAGCAGGGACCAGTAGGACGAAAGCAGAATCGCATTCGGCCCGATCATGTACAGGTAGAACAGCACCGAAGAAACGCGCGGGTAGACAAAGTAGATCGCCCAAAGAACGAACTGCAGGAGGGAAGCCCCAAGGAGCGCCCAGGGCACCATCGCGGCGGGGGATTTCGTGGCCAGCCGCCGGGACCAGAAAAGCACCATCAGCAGAGAGGTGGCCGCCGCGAAGATCGTCATGCGCGGGAGGGTCTCAATTGGAAAGTTCAGCAGAAACAGCGAATCCCGGGCGGCCTTCCCGCTGATGAAATGCGCCATCAGGAACACCGCGCCAAAGACGGCGATCCAGGGCGCGCGATCCGGATTCTCCCGACGGTTACTCATACTGCGGCGATCGCGGCCAAACTTTCACTCTCCGGCGGAGCTTCGCCCGCCTCCCGATCCTCGCTGCCCGCGATGACCCGAACCAATGGTTAGATGGAGCGGATTCTCTAAACAGTATCCTCGATTCCGCATGCGCCAATGCTACCCGGCCTGCGAATCCGTTCTCGCCAAGCCGCGCCGGATTCGTGGATACTATATGGGCATGGCAAAATCGGGTTCGGAAGAGTTGAAGCGATGTTTCCTGATTGCTCCGCTGGGCGAAGAGGGCAGCGAGACGCGCCGCCGGTCTGACCAGGTGCTGCGCTATATCATTAACCCCGTGCTCGAAGGGTGCGGCTACGCGCACGCCGCTCGGCCGGATCACCTCGGCAAGCCCAACGTGATCGTCCCCGCCGTGATCGAACGGGTGATGGACGACCCTCTCGTGATCGCCGACCTGAGCGACCGGGACCCCATCGTCTACTATCTCCTGGCCATCCGCCACATGTCCCGCAAGCCCATCGTCAAGATGGTAGACGCCGACCAGCCTTCTCCATTCGATGTCGCGCACAGCCGCATCATCCGCCTGGATATCCGGGACCTCGACAGCGTCGATTATTGCCGCCGCGAACTGCGCCAGCAGATCAAGCTGGTGGAAAAGAAGCCGGTGGATGCCGATAACCCCATCAATAATTTCGTGGACTTGATGCACCTGCGCGAGAGCGGCGATCCGGAGAAACGAGACTGGGCGCAGATGTTTGACATGCTTAGCGAGATGCAGCTATCGCTTGAAGCCGCGCTCCAACGCTTCCAGGGGCTGGGCGCGCTGCGATACGGCGAAGGCAATGGCCCGGTGGAACCTCGCGAAACGCCCCGGCGCGATTCCGGCCCGGAGGCGTACGCGAAGGAAGAACCGGAAGCGCGCCGCAGGCCCGCCCTGGAACTCTCCGGCCTGGACGTTTCGCGCCTCACTTCCCTGCTCAACGAAGCTGCCAGAGACTTGCCGAAAACCTCCCGTTGACCTCCGCCGCGCATCCCGGCAATTCCGCTTATCGCAGCCGGGAGGTACTCCGCCCCATGTCGCCTTCCCCATCCCGGGCGGCACGCGGAGAGTACGATTCGGCTGCGATGGAACCGGGCAATGCCGGTAGCTCCAATCGAAACCGCGCCCCCCGGGAGGGTTCGCTCGACACACTGAAACGGAAGCGCCCGGCATAGAGCACCTGCAGACGCTGGTTTGTATTGCTGAGCCCGATCCCTTTCTCGAAGATGCGGGGGCGATCTTCCTCGCGGATGCCCACCCCATCGTCGGAAACGGTGAGCGCTAGGGCGCCCGCCCGAACCGCCGCCTCAATGAGGATGCTGCCGCCTTCGATCTTGTTGCCGATCCCGTGCTTGATGCAGTTCTCGATCAGCGGCTGAAGCAGCATGCTCGGCACCGGCCAATCAAGCGCGCCTTCTTCGATTCGCTTTTCGAAGCGAAGTTTCTCCCCGAACCGGACCCCCTCAATCGCCAGATAATCGTCAATAAAGCTCATCTCTTCCCGCAAGGGCACGAAGTGCTCCTGTTGGCGCAGAAGGCGGCGCAGGATATGGGAGAGCCGATACACCACCTTGCGTGCCTGGTCCGGATTGATGCGGATCAACGAGGAGACGGAGTTCAGCGTGTTGAACAGAAAATGAGGGTTGATCTGGCGGCTGAGCGCTTCGAGCTTTGCCTCCATGAGCAATGTGTTTTGCTCTTTGAGTTTCGATTCATTGCGCTGGTTGTTCCAGATTTTTAGCGGAATCGTAATGGCGAATAAGGTGGCGAGGTAGGTGCCAAACAGCAGCCATTTGTCGATGGGCTGCCCCGCCGGCCGTAGAACGAACAGGTAGCGAGGTTCAAAAAGCTGTGCGATGATCTGCCTGGAGAACTCCACGGCGAAAATCACACTCAGGGCAAGCAAATGGAAGCCGGCTCGCGGATAATCCCTCTCCACCAGATATAGCCGGAACAGGCTACGGTCAAAGAAGGGGGAGATTTGCCAAACATCTTCCGGGTCCGAGGCGATATCGCGCAGCAGTGCCGCCGCCACCGCGCAGCCGGCGAAAAGAATCACCGTGAAGAACTCGCCATTGATCAGGGCGGGAATCGAGATCAGCACCCCCGCCACCAGCGCCACCAGATAGCCGCCAATCAGCCCGGCCAGAAAGCTTCCCTCCAGGCCGAGGTCGGCCGCCTGGTAGGACTTGGTGACGATGCGCACGCCGACGCTCGCGCCGAACACCAGCGCGAAGGAAAGCGCGAGCAACAGGCGTTGGCGGTAGGTCCGCTCTTCGGTCATCAGCGCGCGGGAGAAAAAACGGAAGCGAATCAGAAAACTGGCGATGGCCGCCGCGACGCCAACCTTGATCAATAGCGTTACGAGAAGAGGGTCCGGCATGCCAGTCTGCGCCCCATTATAAAATAGGAGTTGGGAGGAGGTTATCGCGGAGGAAGGGTTGCATGGACGATCTTCCGCTTCCTCGCGGGCGCGCGCCGCACCGCTGCCGCGCCGCCGGTTCTTCCCAATCGACGCATGCCCGTAAAAATTAACTTAGCCGCTGAAGCAGACCTCCCCTCCCAATTTGGAGACTTTCGGATTCATGGAATTGAAGCCGATGTCGATGGCGAGAAGGAAGAATTGGTTGCAGTCCGGATGGGAGATCTGCGTACCGGACCTCCGCCTCTGCTGCGAATCCACTCTCAGTGCCTCACCGGCGACGTCTTCCACAGCCTTCGCTGCGATTGCCGCGCTCAGCTCGAAATGGCGCTGCGCATGGTCGCCCGGGAGGGCCGCGGCCTGGTGATCTATGAGCAGAAGGAGGGGCGCGGCATCGGCCTCGTTAACAAGATTCGCGCCTACGAGTTGCAGGATCACGGCGCGGATACCGTCGAGGCGAACGAGCAACTGGGCTTCGATGCCGACCTGCGCGAGTATTCCGTGCATGGCCACATCCTGCGCGCCCTGGGCATTCCCGCGGTGCGGCTGCTATCGAACAACCCCGACAAGATCGCGGCGCTCGAAGCAGCCGGTATCCACGTCGTGGAGCGCGTGCCCATCATCGTGGACCCCACGGAGACCACCGCGTTCTACATGCAAACCAAGAAAGAGAAGCTTGGGCACCTGCTCTAATCGTTCACCGCATCCGGCTTCGCGAGCGTAGCGGCACCGTTTGCGCGCCGGCGCCGCATCGCGCATGCTACCAGGCGTAACTCACTCCCGCAAAGGCGTTCAGCCCCGGCATATCGATTCCTGAACCATGATGCCGGTAATTGGCGTCGAACAGATTCTGCATGCCCAGATTGAGTTGGATGCGTTCCGTTAACGGGATGCCGCCCAAAACATCGAAGGCAAACCACCCCGCGGTACTCCCATGCAGCGGAATGCGGACGCCATCGTTCAACACAGTCACGCCCTCGATCACGGCGCCCAGCGGCAGCACACGGTCTTGAATCTGGCGGAGGGTCTCCCCAGATGGCTGAAAGACGTCGTCCGCGGTGCCGAATACTCCGTCCCCGCCCGCGCCGATGAGCGGCTCATTGCGGCTGCCGCGGAAGAAGTCGGCGATATCGCTGCGGCGGCGGGAAGCGCCGATCCGTTCATCATCAATATCGCCCCCGCTCAGGCGGCGTTGCGCACCCGCGAATTTGCCCACCAGCCGCACCCAGGGGCGCCTCCCGGAGGGTGCGTAAAGCAACGCGAGGCGGCCCTGCTGCGGTGGCAACCGCCGGATATACCGGTTCGGATCGAGGTCGCGCCCGGCAATATAGGAATAACTTCCATCGAGTCGCCAGCGGGCGCCCAACTCCAGGCTCGTCAGGGCGTCGACGCCGTAATAGCGGGACTTGCCATCGTTCACGAAGGCCTTGACGGATCGTGGATCGAAAGGCGTCGAAACGGTCACGACGCCCTGAGCGGCTTGGGCCGTCGTGGGCGCATTGGCGGATACCGGGATTCCGGCGAGCGATTCCGGAATGCCGGCAACCGGGAAGAGCAGCGTCCGGCGGACAATGGGGTCGTTCAGGGTGGAGATGTAACCTTGGATTCGTCCGTTCCAACGGCCCGAGCCCAGTTGCAAGCCCGCCTCGTTGTTTAGCAGATTCTCCGCGCGCAGATTCTCCGCGCGCCGCCCCAGGGAGAGTGCGCCCTCGCCCGCGCTGCTGCCCAGCTGGGCGCCGGCCGCCTGCGAAACGGGGATCTCATAGCCGAGGTCGTTCAATCCAAGCGCGCCGAGGTCATTCATATTAGGCGCCCGAAAACCTCTCCCCGTTTGGAAGTAAAAGGCCATCTGCCTTTGGATCCTCCAGCTCAAACTCGCATTCCAGGTGAAGTCCTGGAAGGTCTCTGAGGAATCGGCCACGCCGAAGTTCAGGCCGCCCGGCCCGGCATTTCTCTTGGCGAACGTCCGCGCGTTGACATCCGTGTAGCGCAGGCCGGCCTGGAGTGAGAGCCGGTCGCGAATGAGATCGATCCGATCCTGAAAGAACAGACCGGCTGTGCGATACTCCGAACCGTTCGGATAGAGCGCGCGGGCCGGAACGCGGTTGCCGTTCACCGGGTTCAGCAAGTTGCGCGCGGAATCGATTCCCTCCGCATAGATCTCACCGCCAAACACGATGCTTTGGCGATCTCCCCAATGGGTGGTGGCTTGGCCGGAATATCCGTAGACTCGCACCTCCGAGTAGTCCTCGGTAATGGTGTTTGAACTGCGGAGACTCTGGGTTCGAGTTCCATCCTGCTGCCGGTTCAACGAGAAGGTTCCCGTGACGGAATCAAGCCAGCCGAGCGC
>JADYZL010000240.1 GCA_020853155.1 Bryobacterales bacterium | reverse complement strand
GCATTTCCGTGAGGGCAATGCCATGCGGATCCGGCGCCGGGTGATAGTGCAGATCGGAAATGGAGAGCACCCGGAACGCGCCCTCTGTGGAGCAATGGAGCGCAGCCCGGCCGGGTGCTGGCTCCACGGATGCTCCAAAAGCCGCGACCGGAGCCGCAAGCGCCGCGCCAACGAAAGATCGACGATTCATAATAAAGCCTTTCCAATGAAATCCCCCCGATCTTATCGCCTCACGCCCACAGAAGGCGCAAACCGCCTCGCGTAGCGAGCCAATGAAGCGGCCGCCCGTTTGCGGACGCGACTCCGGCGCGGCTCGCCCGCCCTACTTCTTCGGGGGCTGCGACGGACGAATCTCCACTTTGCTCACCAGCGTCCGCCCAGGCAGCAACAGCAAATGTAAGACCGTGTCGGCGATATCCTCGGGCTGAATCTTCCATGGGTGGGCATTGGCCTTGCTTGTATCGGGATGGCCGAACCCGGTATCGACGCTGCCCGGCATGACGCACGTCACCCGGACCCCATCCTGGCGATGGTCGAGCATCAGCGCTTCCGAAAACCCCACCACGCCGAACTTGGTGGCGTTATACCCGCCTCCGCCCGCGCTCGCGTAACGCCCGGCCAGACTGCCGATGTTGAAGATGTAGGCGCTCTTGCTTTCCTTGAGCAGCGGCAGCGCTTCATGGCAGCAATAGTACATGCCCGAAAGGTTCGTATCGAGCATCGAATGCCATTCCCCGGGCTGCAATTCGCCCACGCTCTTGAAGACGCCCACGCCGGCGTTGTTTACGAGGATATCGAGCCCGCCGAAGCGTTCTTTCACGCCGGCGATCAGCGCGCGCACATCGTCGAGCTTCGAAACATCGGCCCGGATCGCGGCGACCCGCGCATCGCCATGCTCCTTCGCAAGCGCCTTCGCCGCGGCCTCAAGCGTAGCGCCGTTTCGCCCGCAAATCGCCACCGAAGCACCCTCGGCAAGCAGCTTCTCCGCAATCGCGAGTCCAATTCCCTTGGAGCCGCCGGTGACTAACGCAATCTTCGAATCCAGTTTTCCACTCATGCCTTCAGGGTAGCGAACCAACCTGGCGAAAGCAGCCGCTACACCAGCCCGAGCGCATCGCGGGCATAGGCGATGCTGGCCTCGATGTGCTTCGTCTCCATCTCGCGCAGCAGCGCCGGCGGCGGACTCGCCGGAAGGTGCATCTGCCATTTGGGCTTGTTCGCTCTCACCCGGCGCAAGGCGCGCGCCAGCAGCAAGCCATTGCGATCCGGGAACGTGGCCCAATACTTATCGGTGAGGCACGGTATCCGGAGGGGGTTGCGCGTGATGCATTCGAGCAGCAGCGGCAGCTTCGGCTTGTGCTTTCGAAGCTGGGCCACCACCCGCTTCAGATCGAGAAAACCCTCGCCGAGCGGGATGTCGCCCAGCAGAAAGCCCTCTCCGTACTCTTCGAGCGTCGCGTCCTTGAGGTGCGCGGTAACGGCATAGGGCGAGAGCTTCTCAATCACCTCCATCGGGTCTTCGAGCAGCGCCAGGTTGTTGCCCGTGTCCACGCAGGCGCCGAAGTACTCGCTCGAATAATCCTTGTAGAGCTTCACTTGCTCATCCACGGTGAAGTCCTTGTGGTTCTCCAGCGCGATGGGGATGCGCGCCGCTTCGGCGATCGGGATGGCGGCGCGAATCCGGCCCAGCACCCGGGTGACATGCGCCTGGCGTTCCTCCAGCGTGGAGAAGTCCTCATAGCGGCGTCCGCCGGAGGCCACCCGGATCGCCACCGCGCCCGCCTCCTTGGCCATGGCAACGTTCTGGCGGAAGCGATCCGCATCGTTGAATGAAGTGTTGAGGATGAAGAAAAGCCCGGTCTCATCGAGCCGCTTTCGCACCTCTCTGGCGTAGGCCGCATCGAGCGTCGTGATCGGAACCTGCGCGCCGTCCATGCCGAACTCGTTCACCAGGTCGAGGAACTCGAGCGTGTCAACGCTGCGCCGCGAGGGCACGGAATCGTTGGCGATGCCCATCGTTGTCCGAAGGCTCTTGGCTTGGGCAAGGCCGCCCATCAGGCTTCCCGCCCCTGTGGCGAGCAACGCCCGCCGCCTCGAAATCGAACTGGTGTGCGCCATTGCGGACCACCTTCCTCTCAAGGACCGGTTAGAGTTTCAATCGCCGCAACACATCGTCCCATGGCTTGCGGTACGGCCGCTCCAAGGCAGCTGAGGCTTCCCGGTCTCCGATGACGTCCTCTTTCGCGGCATCCCAATGGATCGGCCTGCCGAGGCGCATCGAGAGATTGGCGAGGTGACAGGCGGTCGCGATCTCATGCCCCGTTTCCACATCGGCGATCGGCAGCTTCCGGCTGCGGATGCTGTCGAGAAAGTGGCGCGAGTGCAGGTCGAGCAGTTCCACCTCGCTCTTCACGCCATACGCGTTGGTCCAGGGCACGGGCCGGAAGTCACTCGCCGTGGGATGGCCGGGCACGCGGCTCCAGGCCGGAATCGCCGAAGCCGGGTCAATCCGGTTGTCGGGGTAGAACTGGTAGCCGTTCCGGCCCACCGTGGCGCTCCCCTTGGTGCCGAAGATCTCCGTGCCGCCCCCTTGTTTGCGGCCCGCCGAGGCCTCCCGCACCGTGATCGTCACGGTGATCCCGCCGGGGTAGCTGAGGATCGCGTCCTGCGTATCCGGCGTCTCTCCGTTGTCGTCCGTGAGCGCGTAGCGCCCTCCGGTGCAGTAGACCCGCTCGGGCGCTTTCAGATGGAGCAGGTTATGAACGAAGTCGAGATCGTGTGCGCCCAGATTGGTCATCTGCCCACCCGAATAATCCCAGAACCAGCGGAAGTGATACAGGCTGCGATGCGGGTTGTAGGGCCGCTTTGGCGCGGGTCCCAGCCACATCTCATAGTTGAGACCCTCCGGCGGGTTGGTATCCGCGGGGCTGCCGAACCCCGGCATGATGTTGCGAAACGTTCCGATCCGCGCGGCGTGAATCTTGCCCAGCCCGCCCTCGTCGAAATGGCGCTGCATCTCCGGCAGGTAGGGCGCGCTGCGGCCCTGGGTGCCCACCTGCACCATTCGCCCGAAGCGGCGCGCCGCGTTCGTCATAGCGCGCCCTTCCTTTACGAAGAGCGTCATTGGCTTCTCGACGTATACGTCCTTGCCCGCCTCGCAGGCGAGGATCGTGTGGAGCGCGTGCCAATGGTCCGGCGTGGCCACCACCACGGCATCGATCTCCTTCACATCGAGCAGCGCGCGGAAGTCCGGGTAGCCCTTGCACTGCGGACCGCAATCGGCCTTGGCCGCGTCGAGGCGAGGCGCGTAAGCATCGGAAGCGGCCACCCACTCGGCATCGGCGTGCTTTTTGTAGGTCTTTACGTGGAAGGCCCCGATCAGGCCGTAGCCGATCAGCCCCAGCCGGACGCGGTCATTGGCGCCCAGAATCTGGCGGTAAGAAGCGGCGGTCACCGCGCCCGCCATCGTCTTTCGCACAAAACCCCGCCGTGTTTCCGCCATGGCCAAGCCCTCCGGATCGCGAACAGACCACGAGCGCATCGTTCGCTAAGGCGCAAGAGAAGAGCCCCGGAAGCGATGCGGTCCCGCGCGCATGAAGAGATCATTCCCGACGCGGCTTTCATTGTCAAGGCCAAAGCACGCGCCAAGGGCATGATTGCTACCCTGGAGACAGACGCCGTGTACCGTGGGATTTCTTCAGTTTTTGTTCGAATCGGGGCGCTTCGATGCGCGCTGGGGCTCTCCTTGGCTTCGTCCCTGCTGGCGCTGTGCCTCACGGGTTGTGGCAACCGGTCCGGCGCGGTCGAGTCCCTCGGGGAGGCCTATGCCGGGGCCGCGCGCGTGCCTCTCTATAGCGAATTGGAAGCGAACGCGAAGAAGGTAGGGGAGTTGCAGTTCGGCGACGAAGTTCACCTGGTGCGCCGCCGCCGCAACTTCTATTTCGTGCAAGGGCCGCAGGGCAAGGAAGGCTGGACGCACCGGAGCAACCTCTTCAATGAGCGTCAGGTTCGCGAGATGAAGGCCCTAGCCCAATGGGCCGCGAGCGCTCCCTCGCAAGGGGAGGCCCGCGTCTTCGCCACGCTGAACGTCCACAACCACCCCAACCGCCTCGCGCCGACGATCTTCCAGATTGCGGAAGACGAGCGTGTGGACGTCCTGGCCCATGAACGCCATCCACGGAGGCCCTACGACCCCGGCCCGTTGCTCGAAGGAACCGTGATCGCGCCAAGCGCGGACGCCGCGAAGGAAGATGCGGCGGAAGAGGACACTCCTCCGCTTCCCCCGGACCCGCCCGCGCCGCCGGATCTGCCGCCCTCCTGGCTGCGCCTTTCCGGGATGACTCCCGAACGCGTGTCGGCGATCGCGGAAGAAGGCTATCTCGATGGCCGGTCCTCGCCCTCGAGCGATGCCTCGGGAGAACTCTGGACCCTCGTTCGCAACAAGCAGGGTCTCGCGGGATGGGCGCTGCAAGGTCGCTTGATTGCCGCGATCCCGGACGACGTCGCCCAGTATTCCGAAGGCGCGCGCATCACCTCCTTCTTCGCCCTCGCACCGGCGGACGCGGATAGCAAGCATTTCCATTGGCTTTGGACGACCTTGAAGACCCCGAATACGGCCTTCGATTTCGATAGCTACCGCGTATTCATCTGGAATGCGCGCCGGGGCCGCTACGAGACCAGCCTGATCGCGCGCGACGTGGAAGGATATCTGCCGGTGGAAGTCTTCCAGCATACGGACGGCAGCACCCGTTTCCGCATCAATGTGCGGG
>JADYZL010000239.1 GCA_020853155.1 Bryobacterales bacterium | reverse complement strand
TTCGAACCGGGATTTACCCACGCTCTACAAGTTCGCCGCGTGGTGGGGCGGCCAGGAGGGTTCGCTACTCTTCTGGAGCTGGATTCTTGCCATCTACAGCGAGGTGGTGGTTTTCCAGAACCGCCGGAAACACCGGAGGATTCTGACTTACGTCATCGCGATGCTGATGGGCACGATGACGTTTTTCACGCTGCTGATCACGTTCATCGTGAGCCCCTTTGAAGTGCTGGCAGTGGGGAAGCTGATCACGGCCGTGCCGGACGGCAACGGGCTCAATCCCATTCTGCAGCACCCGGCGATGGCCATTCATCCGCCGTTTCTCTATCTCGGTTACGTGGGCTTTACCGTGCCTTTCGCCTTCGCCATGGCATCGCTGATCAAGCGGGAGCCGGGTGAGGCGTGGATTCACACGACGCGGCGCTGGACGCTGGTGACCTGGCTGTTCCAGAGCGCAGGCATCCTGATCGGCGCCGGCTGGGCCTACGAAGTGCTTGGCTGGGGCGGTTACTGGGGATGGGATCCCGTGGAGAACGCTTCCCTGCTGCCCTGGATCACCGGCACGGCCTTTCTGCATTCGGTGATGATGCAGGAGAAGAAGGGCATGATGAAGGTGTGGAACATGGTGCTGATTTCGGCCACCTTCCTGCTCTGTATCTTCGGAACCTTCCTCACGCGATCCGGCATCATCAGTTCGGTTCACTCCTTCGCGCAATCGCCGATTGGGAACTGGTTCATCGGCTTCATGGCGCTGGCCATTGCATTCACGATTTACCTGATCCTCGATCGCATGGATTTCCTGCGCACTGAATCCCGCATGGATAGCGTGCTCAGCCGGGAATCGAGTTTCCTCTTCAACAATCTGCTGTTGCTGGCAAGCTGCTTCGCGGTGCTGTGGGGCACGCTGTTCCCGGTGATTTCCGAAGCCGTCACGGGCGAAAAGATCAGCGTGGATGCGCCCTTCTTCGACCGTGTCATGGTGCCAATTGGTTTATTTCTGCTGCTGCTTACCGGAATGGGTCCGCTCTTTGCCTGGCGGCGCACTTCGGTGGAGAGCCTGAAACGCAACTTCCTGTGGCCCGGGGTGGCCGCACTCGCTTTGATCGTGGCGCTGGTGGGTCTCGGAATGCACCACGCGTGGGCGGCGATCTCGCTGGGCTTCTGTCTCTTCGTGGCGATCGTGATTGTCACGGAGTTCGTGAAGGGTTCCCTCGCGCTCGGCAAGCGCACGGGGCAATCGATTCTTCCGGCGATGGTGGAACTTACGCATCGCAACACGCGGCGCTACGGCGGTTACATCGTCCACATGGCGATTGTGATCATGTTCGTGGGTTTCACCGGCTCTGCGTTCAACAAAGACGCCACGGTGGAAGTGCCCATGGGCGGGCATTTTCAACTGGGTGGCTACGAGATGCGCGTGCGGGAACTCACCAATGGGGAGAACCCGAACTATCTTTGGAATCACGCCAAAGTGGACGTGTACGTCCATGGTAAGTGGCTGGTGACGCTGGAGCCGGAACGCCGCTTTTACAACGCCAGCCGCCAGAACACATCGGAAGTCTCCATTCGCCGCTCCGTGCGGGAAGATCTGTATCTGAACTTCGCCGGAATGTCGCAGGATGGCGAAAAAGCGGTGATCCAGGCTTACGTATTTCCGCTGGTGAGCTGGATTTGGGCCGGGGCATGGCTCCTGTTCTTCGGCACGTTCGTCTGCCTGGTGCCTTCGAAAGTGGAACGCCAGAGCATCCGCACCAAGCTGCTGCCGGCTGAACTGGCGGAAGCGGACCCGGATCTCGAAGCGATGCCCGCGCAGACGGGCGATTGACGGTCAGGGTTGGAAGCATCGCGGGCAAGCTAGCGCCGGGCCGGAGTGTGCACCCGCGAATCGGCCGCGGGAAGAATTATCGAGCGTCGGAAGGAGCCAGTTGGAGAACCGGGAATGATCATCGCTTCCTCTGTTGCCGTTGTCGTGATCGTGCTGCTCTACGTGCTGCTGATCCGGCAGGCGGATTTGCCCTATATAGAACCCCTCTCTCCCGTTGCCCATCTGGACGAGAGAAAGGCCGCCATCTTCGAGAACATCCGCGATTCCAATTTCGAATTTCTGATGGGCAAACTTTCCGCGGAAGATTACCAGCAAACCAAGAACGATTTGCAGAAGGAACTGGCGGATGTGAATGCGGAGATCGAGAGCGTGCTGGCGGGGTTGGAACCCGCCGAAGCGGCGCAATGGAGCGGCAAGCGGAAAGCAAGCGGGAAGCAGGCTTCTGTACCGGTTGCGAACGCGGGCGCGGCTCTTGTCTGCCCGCATTGCAGCGCCCGGTTCGCGCGGCCGATGCGCTTCTGTGGGGAATGCGGCAAGCCGATGGAAGGGGAAGCGCAATGATCCGCCTAGGCAAAGCGGGGAGAGCATGGTTCGGTGCGGCGTGCCCCGGTTCGAATCACCGCTTCCTCGCGTTCGCGCGGTTGCTCTGCCTCCTCACTCTCGCGGGCGCCGGGCTCTTCGCGCAGGTTGCCGGCTTCGTGACGAACAAGTCGGCGAACAAGGCGCAACCGGGCGTGAAGGTGACGCTGGTGCAGTTGACGGAATCGGGCGGAACCACGCCGCTGAGCAGCGTCGCCACCGATGCCCAGGGCCACTTTGCGTTTCAGGAAACGCTGAATGGGATGTATGCGCTTGAGGCGGAATATCAGGGCATGACGTATACGCACGTCATTCCACCGATGCTTCCGAAAGACAACCTGCAGGTCTCGGTTTACGACACGACGGACGTGCCCGCCACTCTCTCCGTGGAGCAGCACATCTTCTTTTTGGAGCCCGGTCC
>JADYZL010000238.1 GCA_020853155.1 Bryobacterales bacterium | reverse complement strand
GCCTGGGAATGGGAGTCCCCTGGCAAGCGGCTCTGGGCGCTGTGTTTCTCTCCGGTGTGGCCTTCCTGTTGCTGACCCTGGCCGGCGTCCGCCAGCTTGTGGTCGCCGCCATCCCCGCGGAACTCTACGCCTCCGTCGCGGCGGGCATCGGGTTGTTCATCGCCTTCATCGGCCTGCATAACGCCGGCATCATTGTCGCGGACCCCGCAACCCTGGTGACGCTCGGAAACCTCCGTGACCCCTCCACCGCCCTTGCGCTTGCGGGATTGCTGCTGATCGCCGTGCTGATGGCCTTCCGGATTCGCGCCGCCATGCTGATCGGGGTATTGGCAACCGCCGCCGCCGGCGCACTCTTCGGCCTTATCCCCTGGCAGCCGCAGCCCTACCGTTTCTCGGAGATCGCGGCCACCGCGTTCCAGTTCGATATCGCCGGCGCTCTCTCGCTGGGCTTCCTCGAAGTCGTATTCGTATTCCTGTTCGTAGACCTCTTTGACAATATCGGCACGCTGGTCGCCGTCGGGAAGCAAGCGAATTTGTTCAACAACGAAGGCCGCATCCCGCGGATTCAGCGGATTCTCTATGCCGACGCCTGCGCCACCGTCGTGGGTTCCGCGGCGGGCACATCCACGGTCGTCAGCTACATTGAGAGCGCCGCGGGCGTTGCCGTGGGTGGGCGCAGTGGCTTCACCGCCGTCGTGGTGGGCCTGCTGTTTTTGGGTGCGATGTTCATTGCTCCCGTTTTCGGCGTGGTTCCCGTGGCCGCAACCGCCCCGGCTCTCATCGTCGTGGGCTCGTTGATGATGACGGCCGCTTCGGAGATCGAGTGGCGGAAGCCCGCCATCGCTATCCCGGCCTTCCTCACCCTGATCACGATTCCGCTCACCTTCAGCATCGCCAACGGACTGGCCTTCGGCTTCACGGCCTATGCCGTCATCCAGGTGTTTCTGCCGGAACGGAGACAGGTGAACTGGTTGGTTTACGTCCTCGCGGCGCTCTTCATCGCTCGCTTCATTTACCTTGCTCACGGGCCGTAGGGCCGCCCTCGAATCCGACATATTGCACTTCTTCTTCAAGAAGAATCCCGAAGCGCTCGTGTACGGCCTTCTTGAGGCGATCGATCATCCGGCATAGCTCCGCCGCCGTGGCGCCGCCGGTATTGTAGATCAGGTTGGCGTGGTAAGGAGCGATGTGGATGCGGCCTTCCCACGAATCCTTGGCGCCCACCTGCTCAAGAAACCAGGCCGAGGGAACCTTGCCCTCCCGTACCACTTTCTCCGGAACCTCGACGCGCGCCGCGGCCGGCAAATCCGCAACGTGAAGATTCTTGAAGATGCTCCCAGCGCATTGGAGCGTGGGCGGGAACTTCTCGTTGCGGATGGCAAGGATCTCATCGGCGGTCTTTCGCAAGCCTGGGCCATCGCCTTCGGCCAACTCCATGCGAATGCGAAGCACAATCCAGTTCCGATTCCGCTTGAAAACGCTTTCCCGGTAACGAAACTCGCAGCCCTCCCGGTCCACCGAGCGGATCGCCCCGCCGTCAAAAAATCGCACCTCCCGTGTTACTTCAGCGATGCAATGGCCATACGCGCCCGCATTGCCATAGATCGCCCCTCCCACGGAGCCGGGAATCCCCATCAAAGTCTGGATGCCCTCCAGGTCTTGATCCACCGTGGTGCGCACGAGCGTCATCAACTCCGCGCCCGCATCGCACTCAATGAAGTGCCCCTCCCGCCGGATGGCGCTGGCCGTATAACGCAGTACCGTTCCCCGGAAGCCCGCGTCGGAAACTACCAGGTTCGTGCCGCAACCGATCACCACATGCGGCAGCTCCTGTTCCCGGAGCCAGCGGAGCGCCTCGGTGAACGCGGCCTCCTCGCCGGTCTCGATGAGCAGATCCGCCGGCCCGCCGATGCCGAAGCGGGTATATTCGGAGAGAGGCGCACCGGTGCGAAAGGTGAGACCCTGGATATCGGGAAGCGCGGGCCTTGCAGACGTTGCCACGCTCTCATTATAGGGGCCGCAAACGTAGCGGCACTGGCGCGCCAGGGTCCACGCAACCGCCCCGCCCGCCGATAGGAGCGCACATCGTGGGTTTTCCTGGATTCTCCAAAGAAGGCATCGAATGGCTGCGGGCATTGCCCGGGAATAATAACCGGGATTGGTTTGAAGAGCACAGGCCCGTCTATGAGAGCCAGGTGAAGGATCCCATGCTGGCGCTCGTCACTTCCATCAATGATGCCCTCGTGGAACGAATGCCGGAGTATTTTCAGGATCATCCTGCAAAGGCGCTCTTCCGCATCTACCGGGACACCCGATTCAGCAAGAACAAGACGCCCTACAAGACCCATCTCGGCGCGGTCTACCCTCGCCGCGGCATGGGCGACAAGGCATCCGGCCTCTATTTCCAGATCGCGGCTACGGGCGTGGGGATCGCCGGGGGCGCTTACATGCCTTCGAGCGACAGCCTCCGCGCCATTCGCGTCCGGATCGCCTCGGAGTTCGAAAGCCTCGGGACGATGCTTCGGGATCGGAAGCTCACGAAGCGGATGGGCGCTCTGGAGGGCGACGCTCTCTCCCGCCCTCCCAAGGGCTTCCCGGCGGATCACCCCGCCATCGCGTTACTCAAGAAGAAGCAGTTCTACTTTTGGAAAGAACTGCCGCCGGAGTTGCTTTCCTCGAGGAAACTGGAGGCGGAGATTCTCAACCATTTCCTCGTAATGCGGCCCGTAATGCTCTTTCTTGACGATGCTGTGCTCGCCTTGCGCCGCGCCTCTTCAAAGCGCCTCGATTTCCTGAGCTAGCCCTTCCCGGCGGCCGGTGCAGGTGTTCGCCGTCGCGCCCCCAACACGCACCGCGAGGAATGAGCCCGGCGAACCTCGTCCCACTTGAGAGGAATTCCCCCCTGGGGATTCGTTATAGTTTGAATCAGCATGGCATACGTCACTCTTTATCAATCCGCGCATCCGCATTCGGAAGAAGAAGCGCACGAAATTCTGGACACCTTGCGCGAGGGCGGCATCGGCACGGTGCGCCTCCGGCAGGACGATGAGCCCGGGGGTGGAGTACGCTCATTTCTTGTGGAAGTGGATAGCTCGGAGGCTTATGACGCGCAGGCCTTCCTGGAGAAGAAAGGCGTCACGCCCGAAGCGCTCGACGCCGGTTCGTCGATGGATTTTCGGGTTGTGTTCTACTCCGATAAGCACGATTCCGAACCCGAGGCGCTCGCCGTGCAAACGCTGCTCGAAGCGAATGGCATTACCGCATTTCTCGATGAAAGTTCCCCGCTGCCCAACTTTCCGCACAAGGTTCTCGTGGCAAGCGCGGATGCCGCGCGGGCGCGCGAAGTGATCGAATCGGCAAGAGCCACCGGCCCCATGGACGCGGAGATTGGCGCGGCGAAAAGCGGCGCCGGGGATGACGCCGCTTAGCTTGTCCGCCGGCTCGCCACGGCGCTATTGCGTTGCGTCGTATCGCCAGTGTCGCCCATCGCTGCGCAGCGTGATCGCGCCGTCCCGGTCCGTGCGAAACAGAGCGATCCCGCGCGATTGAAGCCGCGCTGTCACTATCGCGTTCGGGTGGCCGTACGAGTTCAGCCATCCCGCGGATACGAGGGCGATGGAGGGCGCCACCGCATCCAGAAATGCATCGCTCGTGGAAGTGCGGCTCCCATGATGGGCCACCTTCAGCACGTCGGCGTGCGGGAGATCCCCGCGCAAGAGCATCTCCCGCTCGTTGATTTCGTGGATATCGCCGGCAAAGAGGGCAGAGGTCGCTCCGAACTGGGCGTGAAGCACAAGGGAAGCTTCATTCGAGCGCTCCGCTCTTCCGTCGCCCGCGGTTCTCAGAGCGCTAGGGTGCAAGGCCCGCCAGGTAACCTTGCCCGCTTTCCAGGTTTCGCCTGCCTGCCGTTGGATGGTCTCCACGCCCGCCGCCTTCGCCGCCGCCAGCACACGATCAAGCAACGGGTGCGCCGCGTCTTGCATCGGCAGCCATAGGCTCCGCGGCCGGAAGATGCGGAGAATGGCCGGTGCCCCGCCCGCATGGTCAAAGTCAAAATGGCTCAGGACAAGCGTGTCGATTCGTTGGATGCTTCGCCGCCATAAGTACGGCGCGACGATATCTTCCCCTGTATCCAATCGCGTGCTGGCCGAATACCCTCCGAGCCCTCCGGCATCCACTAGAGTCGTTGTGCCGTCGGGCGCAACCAGCAGCGTGGCGTCCCCCTGCCCGACGTCCAGCATCGTGAGTTCCATCTCCCCTGCCGCGAACTTCGGGGCAAACGGATGAATCAGAATGATGCCGGTCAGCACGGTCGCGCTCGCAACCAGCAGCGGCGTCCGCCCGCGGAACAGAGGCGGCGTCGCGACGGCGTTATCCCGCGCGATCTCCCGGCGTTCCCGCGCGGATGCGTGCCGTGCTTGCGGTTCCCACGTGAGAATCGCCGCGGTGACGCCCGCCGTCGCAAGAAGCAGCAAGAGTGGAGGAATATCCGGCACACGGAAGTCGGGCATGGACACCGCGAGCGCGGCGATCAGGCGGTTGGTGAGTGCGATGGCGCTGCTCAGAGTTTGCGGAAGGCCTGGAATCGGAATGGCGAGATCGACGAAGGCCAACGGAACCACCACGGCGAGAATCGGGCTCAGGAGGAGATTCGCCATCGGGGAGATCAGGGGCGCGCGGTGAAAGTCCTCCACCAGCAGCGGCGTGAGCACCAATTGCACCACCAGCGAGAACAACAATAGCGTCCCGCAGATCCCGGCCGCGCGAACGGCGAACGCCAGCGCCATCTGCGACGGTCGCTCCGGCAATCGTGTGGCAAGATGCAGCGTCCGCGCCATCAGCCGCAGCTCCACGCGAGCCTCTGCGATCCCAGCGGATACGCGAAGATCCGCCCCCGAATCGCCGAGGTTGTGCGCAACCGCTGGCCAGGAGCCGAGTAGCCGGTGCTGCAAGGGAATCGCAATGCCCGCGATGGCCAGTACGGCGAGGAACGAAAGCTGAAAGCTGGCGTCGAGCAGTTGCCCCGGGTCCCACGCCAGAAAGAGCAGCGCGATCAGCGCCAGCAGATTCAGCGGGCGCGAGCGCCGGAAGGCGAGAGATCCGGCGAGGTAAAGCGTCACCGCGCACGCCGCCCGCAGCGCCGGCACTTCGTACCCCGCAATCAGCGCGTATCCCCAGCACCCGAGCGCCGCCAGCAGAAAAC
Organism: Bryobacterales bacterium; assembly: GCA_020853155.1. Classification (GTDB taxonomy): domain Bacteria; phylum Acidobacteriota; class Terriglobia; order Bryobacterales; family Bryobacteraceae; genus JACTMJ01. The sequence continues at coordinate 1,377 of JADYZL010000238.1, read as the reverse complement.
GCAGCCAGCGCGGGAACCGGGCCAGGCGGAAGCACAGCAGGAACGCTGCCGCCAGGATCGCCACGTGCTGGCCGGAGATCACCAGCACGTGGTAGACCCCGGCAAGCCGGTACTGTTCGAGCGTCTCCTCGGGAAGCAGAGAGTCGTCGCCGAGCAGAATCGCCGAAAGCCAAGCCCGCGCCTCGGGTTGAGTTTGGTAGCGAAGTTCCAGCCGCTGCAGCAGGAAGCGGCGTGCATCGTGTAGCATCGCCAGGGCTGGCGAGCCGCACCTGCCGTCCACAAGGCGTACATTCTCCACCCCCGTGGCGGAAAGCATCCAGAACACGCCCTTCCGCGCCAGGAAGCGCTCATAGTCGAAGCTTCCCGGGTTCCGGAAGTTCCTCGGGGGACGGATGCGCCCCTCCACTTCCACCGGTTGCGCGAACCGCACCTCCGGCGTAGCCTCGCCCGTCCGCGGGTAGATCCCTACCTGGATTCGCGCGCCCTCCGGCGTTCGCAGCAGAAACTGAAGACGCTCCGGTGTACGGCTAACGGCGGAATCCACGCAGCCCTCGGCCGCCACCCTCTCGCCGGGCTGCGCATTCATCGGGGGAGGGAGGGGGAGCGGATGCAGACTCAGCCAAAATCCCCCCAGAAAGAATCCACCGGCCCCGGTGAGCCACTGGGGAGAAACCGCCCGTCGCGCACCGAAGCAAGTCCACCCCATCAGCGGCGCCAGAAGAACGGCGGGCCAATATGAAGCCGGAGTACCCGGAAGAAAGACCTCGAACGTCATGCCCGCGAGTACCGCAAGCAGGGGCAAAAAGAAGGGGTTCCGCCGAAATACCGCCACTCTATTGAATTAGTGGCCGCAACCGCCGAAAGTTCTCACCCAATTCGCTCCGCTGCCCCCGCCCCGGTCCACGGCAAATCCGGCAACGCCCTGCAACAGGAAGTGAGTCTTGACCTTCTAATCACAGGAGGAGGCAATTCTCACACGATGAGTGGCGCGGGATCGGGCGCAACGAAGCATATCGTCGCGATGAATAACCACGTTCGAGAAAGCTTTGAAGCCGGCGCGCGTACGTTCCCTCCCGGGTACCCGAAACCAGGAGAGCGAGTGGGGAAGATAGGAATCGCGAATCCATTCCGCGAGCGTAAAATCAGGTATAACCGAAATCGCATTTGCGCGTCTAAGGGTTTAGATCGCAAGAAAAACCGAGTATGGACCCCTGTCGCTTTCCCCACTTTGCGTCAAAGCTGCACCCCCGCTCGGCGACACGCAAGACCCTGTTTTTTGGAGGAAATATGAAAGTTCAGATGAAGCGCTACCTGCCGGGAGTCCTCCTTTGTGCAGCACTGGCAATCGGCTCATCGCTCATTATCCATGCCATTGCT
>JADYZL010000237.1 GCA_020853155.1 Bryobacterales bacterium | reverse complement strand
GTGCCGTACTCGCGAAACTCCCGCGTGTCCACGGTGTAGGTCCCGAAATGTTGGCGCCACACCGGAGGCCCCGGCTGGAACCCCTGCGCGCGCCGGATGAGGTTCGAAACAAACGGAGTGCGCGTCACCTCGCCGAGAAACACATACTCCTTGCCGCCGCTAACCACCGTAGTCACCTCCAGCATTAGGAGGGTGTGCCTCTCCGGGTCCGTCTCGTGCCCGATCCTTCGAATTCGTCCGGATACGCGGTCTCCCTTGTGCAGCAAAACGCCGTCGCGCCGCTTCACGTCCCGCGTGACCTCCGCTTCGAACGCATCGCCCACCGCCGCGCTCGACGTATCGATGGGAGTGAGCAGGCGCATCGGAACTTCCAATCCCTCTGGCAGGAAGCCTGCGGCGGCCGGCGCCGCGGGTGGGGACTCCCGGCGCCCGGTCTCCGCGCCGGCGTCGAATCGCACGGCGGATTCCGCCTGAAACTCGCGGCATTGGGAGAGCGAGACATCGTTCCGCTGGACCTCCCCGGAGTAAGTGAGAACGAACATGCTCGCGTTCTGGGGCAACAGCAAATCCCGGGTGCGCAAACGCACCGGCGCCCAGTCCACGAGATACACCACTTCCTTCACGTTGATCTCCGGCGCGGGGCTGGCGCTCTCGATGCGCATGCGGCGCAGCAGGTGATCCTTCTCCGCCACCCAGAACTCCCCCTTCGCGCTCAACGTCGCGCGGCCCGCCACCATCGTCACGACGAGTTTCTGGCTCAACGAATCGAAGGCGAAGCGAAAATGCAGCAGCGCCTCTCCGCCCGCCATCTCCCGCCCCACGAACTCCACCATGCCCGGCCCCGGCGAGACAAACAGCGCATACGCGTAACCCTGAAACACCCCGGTGCCAATCAGTCCGGTTTTGAGCAATTCCCCAGGGCTCGAAACTGCGTTCGGGCTTCCGGGCCACGAATACGACTCCTTGCCATGTACGGCCATCACCTGCATACGAACCGCGTCAAGCACTTTCTCGCCGGGCTTATCCTGGCGGGATTCGAACCGCGCGATGTTCTGAATACAGGTATACGAACTCATGTTCGCCACCTGCTTCCGCATCGCCTCGCGGACGGAAGCCCAGAGCCCCTGCTGGCCGCCCGCCCCATCCGCCCCTTGCCCGAAAAGCATCCCTACCGAGAGGACGCAACAGAGAGGAACCCTTTGAAGAAGCGTCTTCACGCGAGTCATGCCACGCCCTCCTTGGAAGTACTCTATCGAAGACGATGCAAATCAAAGCCGCGTTCCTCCAACCGCTCGCCAGATGCGATACCCTCGAATCCTTCGAGGAACTTCGATGTCCGCTTTCTCCCGCCGCCACTTTCTCGCCGCTTCGCTCGCGGCGTCCGCCTTCGCGCAGTCGAGCAAACGCAAGAACGTCCTCTTCCTTGCCGCCGACGATCTGAATACCTCCCTCGGTTGCTACGGCCATCCCGTCGTGCAATCCCCGAACATTGATGCGCTCGCGCGGCGGGGCGTCCGCTTTGATCGCGCGTATTGCCAATTCCCGCTCTGCGGACCCACACGCGCTTCCCTCCTCACGGGCCGCCGCCCGGACAACACGAAAGTCCTCGGCAATAACATTGATTTCCGGGACGCGCTTCCCAGCGCCGTCACCCTTCCGCAACTGTTCAAGAACAACGGCTGGTACTCCGCGCGGGAGGGCAAGATGTTCCACATGAACGTGCCCAAGGAAGTGAAGCTCAACCGCTTCCAGGATGAGCCCTCGTGGAACCACTCCGTATCGCCCGGCGGACCGGAAGGACAGAGCACGCCACAGGGCGGCGAAAGCGGCCGCGGCCAATGGGCCGGCATGCCCTGGGTGCGCGCGGAAACGGGCGAGGGGCAATCCGATCACAACGCGGCGGACCGTGCGCTCGCGCTCTTGGAGCGGCACGGGAAAGATCCCTTCTTCCTCGCCGTGGGCTTTGTCCGTCCTCACCTCCCCTTCGTCGCTCCCGGCCGCTACTTCGATCTCTACCCTCTCGACAAGATTCCCCTGCCGAATAACCCGCCCGGCGACCTCGACGACATCCCCGCCGCGCACACGGGCGTCCGCCCCTACCTCTGGCATCAGATGGCGGTACGCAACGGCGGCAATCCGCTAAGCGATCGCGCCGTCCGCGAAGCGCGCCAAGCTTACTATGCGTCCACGTCCTTCATGGACGCCCAGTTGGGCCGCGTCGTCGAAGGGCTCGACAAGATGGGGCTCGCCAACGATACCGTCATCGCCTTCTGGGGAGACCACGGCTGGAGCCTGGGTGAGCACACGCACTGGCAGAAGATGAATCTCTTCGAGGATGTGGTGCGGGTGCCTCTCATCATCGCGGCTCCCGGCCATTCCGGGAACGGCAAGACAAGCCGCGCGCTGGTGGAGTGCGTGGACATTTACCCCACGCTCGCGGAACTCTGCGGCCTTACTCCCCCTGCGGAACTCGAAGGCGCCAGCCTTGTCCCGCTCCTCGACAACCCGAACCGCACCGTGAAAGAAGCGGCCTTCACGCAGATTGCCTTCGAAGGCATCCGGGGCCTCTCCGTGCGCACGGATCGCTATCGCTACAACGTCTGGCAGGGTCTCGGCGGTGGCGAGGAACTCTACGATTACCAGGAAGATCCGGGCGAGTTCCGAAACCTCGCGCATGTTCCCGCCGCTCAACCGGCACTCGAACGGCATCGCCGGATTGCGGCGAACTACGGTCTGCAGCGTGCCTTTGGTGTCTGAGTGCCTCTCCTTCCAGGGGAGCGGAGTATCACATGCGAATGTCGGGGAGTTCCCTGATAAAATAGCCCTTCGCATTTCCTTAAGAGGTCCACTGATGTCCATTCGATCAATCGTTTTCCTTCTCCTCGCAAGCGCTGCCTTACCCGCGTTTCTCCTGGCGCAGAGCCAGCCTTACAACGGCCTGGAGAGCAGCCTCCACAACCTCTACCGCCTCTCGAACGCGGAAACGCGCTCCATTAGCCCGGAGAATTTCACCGGCGAGAAGGGCCGCGGAGGCATGGCCACCGAAGGCACCGGGAAAAACGCCGCGCGGAACCTCGGGCAGGGATGGAAGATCAGCCCGAGCATCGTGATCAAGGCCGGGACGACCTTCACGCTAGGCAGCATTGACGGACCCGGTTCCATCCAGCACATCTGGATGACGCCCACCGGTAACTGGCGCAACTCCATCCTGCGAATCTATTGGGATGACGAAACGGAACCCTCCGTCGAAGCCCCCGTCGGCGATTTCTTCGGCATGGGCTGGGGGCAATACGCGCACCTCAACTCCCTAGCTATCACCGTCAATCCCGGCAGCGCCTTCAACTCCTATTGGCAGATGCCCTTCCGCAAGAAGGCCCGCATCACGATGGAGAACATTGATGACCAGGATATGCGGCTCTATTACCAGATCGATTACACCCTCACCCAGGTTCCCTCCGATGCCGCCTACTTCCACGCGCAATTCCGGCGCGTGAATCCGCTGCCCTTCAAATCGGTTTACACCATTCTCGACGGCATCCGCGGCGCAGGCCAATATGTGGGTGTCTATATGGCATGGGGCGTCCACAACCGCGGCTGGTGGGGGGAAGGCGAGATCAAGTTCTACATGGATGGAGACACGGATTTCCCCACCATCGCCGGTACGGGCACGGAAGACTACTTCTGCGGCTCCTACAACTTTGAGAACCGCGCCACCAAGCAGTATCAGGAATTCTCCACCGCCTACGCCGGCCTCCATCAGGTGATCCGCCCCGATGGCGTCTACGCCTCCCAACAGCGCTTCGGCATGTACCGCTGGCACATCGTGGACCCCATCCGCTTCAAGAAAGACTTGAAGGTCACCATCCAGGCGCTCGGCTGGAAAGCGAATGAGAGCGGCGAGTATTTGCCTCTACAGGACGACATCGCCTCGGTCGCCTACTGGTATCAAACCGAGCCCCACGCCAAATTTCCCCCGCTCCCCGGCCGGGATCAACTCGACGTCAACTAACCCAACGCCGCCCCCACGGATAACACGCCGGCCTCCACCCCATCGGGGGCCGGCGCGCCGGGGGCCAATGGCGAGCCGCCACCTGACACTCTCCCGCCCCATCGCGGCGCCAAGCCGCACCAACGTCCCGGCCAGCCTCCCAATTCGATGTGACACACTGGAACTCGAAGCCATGCTGCACCCTTCCCTCCGCCCCAATGCGCCCCCTTCCGGCGCGCGCGAAATCACGCGGCGGCGCGCTCTCGCGTTGAGCGCCGGCTGCACGCTCGCGGCTGTGCCCCGTGCATCCGCTGCCCGGCAGTGGCGTGTGTGTGTACTCGGGCATACCGGCCGCGGCGGCTTCGGGCACGGCCTGGACATCGCCTTTCGCGGCGTGCCGGGCGTCACCGTGGTTGCGGTTTCGGACCCGGACCCGGCCGGGCGCGCGAAAGCCTTGGAGCGATCCGGGGCCCTCCGCGCGTACGCCGGCTACGAGGAGATGCTGGCGAAGGAAGATCCGGATATTGCCGTGATCGGCCCGCGCTGGCTCGATCAACGCGTCGCGATGGCGCGGGCGATCTCCCAAACGCGCGCGGACGTGCTCATGGAAAAGGCGTTCGCGGCAACACTCGAGGATGCGGATATCCTGATGCGCGCGTTTTCAGGCCGCAAGGTGCAGGTCTGTCACACGGCGCGGCCAACGCGAGCCACTCAGGAGGCCATCCGCCTGATCCGCGAAGGCGCCATCGGCGAAGTGCTGGAACTGCGCGCCCGCGGCAAGGAGGATCACCGGGCGGGCGGGGAAGACATGCTCACCCTGGGTACGCATTGCTTTGATGCGATGCGCATGATTCTCGGAGATCCGCTGCGCTGCTCGGCGCGCGTCGAGGGCCCCCGGAAGAAGGCCACGGAGGAGATTGGCCCCATCGCCGGCGACGCCATCGACGCGAGCTTTGAGTTTGCCGGCGG
>JADYZL010000236.1 GCA_020853155.1 Bryobacterales bacterium | reverse complement strand
TCGAACGCATCGCGTGACGTGGTCATCCGCGTATAGAGCATCGGCATGCCGCGTTTGCCTGAATCCGCATTTACCGGCCCTGTCTGTGTAGACCCGTCCCATGCGACGTGAACCAGCCCTTTCCGGCCGACGGCGATCTGTGCGCCGCGAATCGTCCCGGTCGCAATGGCGCTCCCTGGTTCGGTGTTCACCCGGATTGCTCTCGAGAACGTTCCGCCGGCGTCGCTCGAGACTGCGTAGAACAGATTTCCATGCTGGGGCTCGCCTCGGTAAGTGACACGATGTAGCTTCCCGGATATGTCTTGCGCTACCTGCGGCTGCAAATCTCCTTCGGGCAATCGCGTGATGCGCACCCGCTTCGTTGTGCCGGCCGTTGCTCCAACCCCAAGGCCGCCGAGCGCTGCCCCGAGCGTCAGCATGGCGTGTCTTCGTGTCGTCATCGTATCCCCTATGGCCTGAGTCTATCACCTCGAATTTGGTGCGGTTTCATCGGCTCTCCCCACTCAACGCGGCTATCCACCCCGCGTCCCTTTCAGCTTGCGTTCCCGCCAGCCTGCTCTGTACGGAGTATTCTTTCCTTTGACCCGTTTGGCCTCGATGCGGTATCCTGTAAGGAGGCACTACGCCGCAATCTCATGGCTAATCACGTATCTTCCTTGAAGCGAATTCGAGTCACGCGCTACCGTACCGCCGTGAACCGGATGCGGAAAACCCGTCTCCGGCACCAACTCCGCGCACTGCGCAGGCTGATTGAGGCGAATAACTTTAGCGCCGCCAACGAATTGCTCCCGAAGACCTTCTCCATCATTGACCGCGCGGCAAAATGGGGCATCATCCACACGAACGCGGCGGATCGCTATAAGGCGCGCCTCCACAAGCGGGTCAAGGCGCTTTCGGCCTAGATCACGCAGCCATCTTCTTCGGACAAAAATTGAGCCGGACCTTCACGTCCGGCTCAAATTTTGTTTGTACGCTCTCGCTTACGGAAGCCAACGCTCCTCCCGCCACGCCATATCCCAGAACAGGTATTCATATCTGGCGGAACGCGCAAACTGCTCCGTCGCCCGGCGCTTTCCTTCCGCGCTCTCCCGGCCCGCGGTTTCGTTCATCATGTGGAGCACCGCCTTCACCGAGCTCTCGAACCCGCCGCCTCCATACATGGCGATCCATTCGTTGTATTCTTTTTCGGGAGAACCCTTGGCCGCCAGGTGCTTGCCCACCTTTTCATAGATCCAGTAGCAGGGCAGCACCGCCGCCAGCCCTTCGATAAACGGCCTCTGCGAGGTCACCGCCAGGATGTGGTTCGTGTACGCCACTGCCGTCGGGGCCATCCCCGCCGTTCTCGCCGCACGGCTATCCACACCATACGATTGCAGGATCGAATCGTGCAGCGTGCGTTCCGCCTTCAGCGTATCGATGGCGTGCTGGTTCAGCGTCGCCGCCCATTCCTCGTCCGGCGCTTTCGAAGCCAGGATGCTCAGTGCCTGGCCGAACACCCGCAAATACTGGGCATCCTGCACCAGATAAAACTGAAAACGGCGCTTGGGCAGGGTCCCGTCGCTCAACCCCGTAAGGAAAGGGTGCTCCAACGTTTTTTGATAGACCGGTTCCGCGGCGTTCCAAAGGTCGTTCGTAAACTCTTCCGCAAGAGCAGCGCTCGCGGATAGAAAGACAAAGATCGCAACGGCCAGAATTCGCCGCATGAATGGTTTGCTCCTTAGCTGAGTTCCGGAGAGGGGCGCTCCGCGCTCCGCCTCCCTTATCCGGATGCGCCTTCACTCTCATCCGGTGCTGGAAATCCCTTCCGCGTCGTCCGTTCCGCCGCCCGCCGGAAGATCTCCCGGAGCATCTCCGCAGTCAGTTTCCCCGTGGAGGTATTCTGCTGGCTCGGATGATAGGAACAGAGCAGGTCGGGGTGGCCGGGAATCGAATGGAAAGCGCCATGGCTGAAAGGGTATTGCGCCATGCTCTTGATCTGGTTGTGATCGCGCAGCAATCGCAGGTAAGAATCCGCGCCGATTTTGCCCAGCGCCACCACCAGGCGAAGATTTGGAAGCAGAGCCAGTTCGCGCTCCAGAAATGGCCTGCAGTTGGTCAGTTCCTCGGGCGCCGGTTTGTTGTCCGGTGGCGCGCATCGCAAGGGCGCGGTAATCCACACGTTCCGTAAGCGAAGTCCATCGGAGCGATCCACGCTCGTCGGTTGGGAAGCGAACCCGTTCTGCCACAGCGCCCGGTAGAGAAAGTCCCCCGAGCGGTCGCCCGTGAACATCCGGCCGGTCCGGTTCGCGCCGTGCGCCGCCGGGGCGAGGCCCAGCACCAGAACCTCCGCCATCGGGTCGCCGAATGCGGGGACCGGCTTGCCCCAATAATCCCAATCCAGGAATGCACGCCGCTTTACTTTCGCGATGTGCTCGCGGTGCTCAACGAGCCTGGGGCAGAGGCGGCAGGAAACGATTTCCTGCTCCAGAATCTTCAATGCATCGGTCAGAGATTTCTTCATGCCGGGAAGGGTGGTGACGCTCCAAGATTCCCGGAACCACAGTCCGAATCTGGGAGAAGGCCCCTCTTTCACCCTACCTTAACGGGAAGGATCTCTGCCTCGCCGCTCACCGGCCGGAGAAGCCATTCGAATACGCCGTGCGGACGGTGTTGCGCGGTCGATGCAGGTCCAGCAGGCGCAAATTCGCCTCCGTCCCCATCAGAACCTGCCTCAGGTTTCGCAGGGATTGGCTGAGCAGCGCCCGATCCTGGTGAGCCTGGTTCGATAGATGAGGATATCCCGCAATGCGAAGAAAGGCCGCTACCAGTTCCGGATCCAGTTCGTTGTCCCCGGCCAGCCCTTCCAGAATCTTCATCGCCTCTGCCGGGCTCTGCGCCGGCTTGTAGGGCCGCTTTGTCGTAATAGCGTCAAAGATATCGGCCACCTGAAGAATCCGCGCCAGGATCGGCGTCGCGTCTCCCACCAGCCCGTCCGGGTAACCGGAACCATCCCAACGTTCATGATGGCTTCGAATAATCGGCAGAACCCGGGAAAGCGAGAGCATCGGGCGGCAAATCTCCTCGCCTTTCACGGTGTGGCTCTGCATCAGGATGCGCTCCTCGTCCGTGAGCGGGCCTTCCTTCAAGAGCACACTGTCCGGAATGGCAATTTTGCCGATGTCGTGCAAAAATCCGCCCCGGTAGAGGGCAACCAGTTCTTCCTGCGATAAGCGCAAGCTGGAGCCCAGCAGGACGCTGTAAAGGCTCAATCGCTGGCAATGGCCGCCTGTATACCGGTCCCGGTGCTCCACTGTCTGCGCCAAGGTCACCAGCACGGCTTCGGTTTGATCGTTTGATTCCTGACGGCGCCGCGTCTCCAGCCGGCGGCGCACCCTGCTGCGAACGCTCAACGGCGTATAGGGCTCTTCGATAAAATCTTCGTGCGGAAACGCGGAAGAAATCTTGCCTTCGGCGAGGTGATCCAGCTCAACTACCGTGATCACCGGGAAATCCCGCAACATGCGAAGAACCTTGATCTCCTCGTAGAGTCGGATGACACTTTCGTCCTCCAAATTCTCGGGAAGCAGAAGCAGATCTACATGCTGCTGCACCAGCAGCGAAATCGCTTCCATCACCGAGGTGGCGCAGAGAACCTGGTACGGCTCCGGAGAAAGGCAATCCGCAAGGTGTTGCCGCCGCTCCGCCAAAGGTTCGAGGACGACAACCACTGGCTCTCTGTATTCCCCTGCATGACTTTGGCTTGGAAACTCGTTGATCACCGCCACTTAAACCTCTTAGTCAACAGACTATTAGTACTATCGCGCACATTTCTGTGCACATTTCAGATAGTCTCCCGCCCATTGTATGAGAATTCAGTCTTGTTCGTCCAAAAATCTATCGCCATTTGGCGAGAAAATCTTTAGGACGCATTCCAAACATCTGTGGCAGCTTCTAGCGGGTGGTATAAATTCTGACGATTCGTTTCTTTTTCCGTCGCCCACCGCCCCGTTTGCGCAGGAATCGGCATTTTCACGCGGCGCACGAAATTCCGCGAGGGAATCCTAGACAAAGCACTGGGAGAGGAGGAGAAGAAACACGATTGAGGATCGGGGTGCAGGGAACAGTTCGTTTGTTTGAGCAACCCCTTAAAAAAGTGCCAGGGAGGATTGTTGCTTCAGGGGTCTTTAGAGGTTAGTCTCGCTTTGGTGGGAGTTGCCTCCCTGGCTTACTTCTAATCTTAGGCTATGATTTATGGGAATGCAAGAGAAAATCTACTGTTTTTGAGATTTTTTTACGGTCACCCCGGTTAAGCGTTCCAGGACCTTGATACTGGCGCACATGTCTTCTTCTCCGTAACCCTCTGCAATGGCTGCCTTTAGCAGTTGATGTGTCAGCCCCGTGAGGGGGACCGGCACGTCCTGCAAATTGGCGGAATCCAGCATGAGGCCCACGTCCTTGTGCATCCACTTTATGGAAAAGTTCGTTTCGAAGTTCCGTGCGAACACTGCGGGAGCCTTCGCGGACACCAGCCCGCTCCGCGCCGCGCTATTGTTGAGGATCTCCAGCATCGTCTCCGGGTCGACCCCCGCTTTCGTACACAGAACCATCCCCTCGTTGAATGCTTGCAATAAGTTGGAGAGAATCAGGTTCTGCGAGAGCTTCGCATGAAGTCCCGCCCCCTGTCCCCCGCAGTAATAAAACTGTGTCCCCATCTGCTCCATGAACGGCTTCACGCGCTGATAGACGGCTTCCTCCCCGCCCACCATGAAGGTGAGGGTCCCGCCTTCGGCTCCCGCCTTGGAACCGGTCACCGGAGAGCCCAAAAAATCAATTCCGGCCTTCGCGAGGCTTCCGGCGATTTCGATACTCGCATGCGGCGAGATCGTCGACGTATCCACAATCACCGAACCCGGCTTCGCCCCCCGGATGAGACCCTCCTCGCCAAGAATCACCTCCCTGGACATTGCCGTGTCGCCGACGCAAAGAAAGACGACATCCGCCTGAGCAGCCACCTCTTTCGGAGTGCCGCAAGCCGTAGCCCCATGTTCCTTGGCGAATCGTGCGACCTTCGAGGCCGTATGAGACCAAACCGCCACCTGGTTCTGGTTGTCGCGCTCCACCAGATGGCGCGCCATCGGGTAACCCATGATGCCAAGTCCAAGAAAGCCAAGCCGTGCCATGCCCCGTACCTCTTCCCAGCGCCCGCGGGAGGGCGCCCTGCCATTGTATCTTGTATCCGGAGAACCGCGTCCGGCTCCGGCCAGCGCCTGTCAGATCGTGCAGCTAGCCCCGCAACGCCTGCCGCTCCCGATTGGTGTACGTTGAAAAGGTAGCTCTTCCATTCACAGGCGCGTCTGCCCTTGATGGCCGAACCGATCGTTCGCGGCGGCCCCCTTCGGACGCCAAGGAGTTGTCCCATGCTTCATCCGGATCGCTATTTTGATGCGAACCCCGTTCGCCGCGAGATCGCCCGCAGGCTGTACAGCCAGGTCTCGGCCCTGCCCCTGGTGTGCCCCCACGGCCACGTGGACCCGCGAATGCTTGCGGAGAATCCCCGGTTTCCCGATCCCGCCAGCCTGATCGTCGTTCCCGATCACTACATCTTCCGCATGCTGTATTCGCAGGGCGTGCCGCTCGAAAAGCTCGGAATCCCGCGGGTGGACGGTGGCGCCGTCGAGGCGGATCCGCGCGTGATATGGCAGCATTTCGCCGATCATTTCCACCTCTTCCGCGGCACGCCAACCGGCTGCTGGTTGAAGCACGAGTTCGAAGACGTGTTCGGCGTCGGCCGCACCCTCGACAGCCGGAACGCGATGGAGATCTACGACCAAATCGAAGCCTGCCTCGCGAGGCCCGAGTTTCGTCCCCGCGCGCTCTTCGAACGCTTCCGCATCGAAGTCCTCTGCACCACCGACGCCGCTACCGATACCCTCGAATACCATCGTCAGCTTCGCGCATCGGGCTGGCCGGGAGTGGTCCTGCCCACGTTCCGTCCCGATGCCTGCGTCCAGATCTTGAGCCCCGCCTGGCCCCACGAACTCGCCCGCCTGGCCGAACTCACCGGCAAGGATACGCACACCTTCGACGGCTTCCTGGCCGCCCTCGAACAGCGCCGCGAATTCTTCCGCGAAATGGGGGCGCGCGCCACGGACCACGGCGTCTACAGCATGTACACCGGAGACCTCAGCTCCGCCGAACGCGCGGACATTTTCAATCGGGCACTCCAAGGCGAAGTCACCGACGAAGACGCCATCCGCTTCACCGGCCACATGCTCATGGAGTTCGCCCGCATGAGCGTGGAAGACGGCCTCGTGATGCAGGTGCATCCCGGCTCCCTCCGCAATCACAATACGAGCATCTTCGAAGCCTTCGGCGCGGATAAGGGTTGCGACATTCCGGTCGCCACCGAGTACACCCGCAACTTGCAGCCTCTGCTGAACAAATACGGCAATCATCCGGCCTTCCGCATGGTGATCTTCACCCTCGATGAATCCACGTACTCCCGCGAACTCGCCCCGCTTGCCGGACATTACCCAGCGCTGCGCCTGGGCCCCGCCTGGTGGTTCTTTGATTCCATCGAGGGGATGACGCGTTACCGCTACCTCACCACGGAAACGGCGGGCATTTACAACACCGCCGGTTTCAACGACGATACACGGGCCTTCCCCTCCATCCCCGCCCGGCACGACCTCTCCCGGCGCGTGGATGCGAACTTCCTCGCCGATCTTGTCTCCCGCCACGTCGTGGAAGAAGACGAAGCCGCGGAGATGATCGAGGCGATGGCCTACCGTCTGGTGCGCGAGACCTACCGCATGGAAGACATCACGCTCTCCGCGCATGCCTCAGCGTAGTCCGCACCTGCAATAACGAAAAAGGGGGCGCGTTCGCGCCCCCTTCCCTCTCTCGAACAACCCGCCTCGTCAAACGTTCATCTTCACGACTTGCACGCTCGAACGGTGCCCTTCCACCACCACGATGCCGCTCTCGGTCACCGTGTAGTGCTTCCGGTCCTCTTCGAGGTCGAAGCCGATTCGCGCATTCTCGGGCACCCGCACGTTTTTATCGAGAATCGCCCGCCGAATCTGCGCGCCCCGCCCGATCTCGCAATTGTCGAAGATGATCGAATGTTCCACCACCGCGCCCGAGTGCACCCGCACGCCGCGCCCCAGCACGGAATGCCGCACCTGGCCACCCGCCAGAATCACGCTACCGGAGACGATGGATTCAATTGCCTGTCCGCGCCGCCCCTCTTCGTCGAAAACGAACTTCGCCGGCGGATCGGAGTATCCCGCCGTCCGCAGCGGCCATTCCCGGTTATAAAGATTCAGCGCCGGCGTCACGCTCCGCATGTCCATCGTGGCTTCGTAGTAGGCGTCGATCGTCCCTACGTCGCGCCAGTAGGGAATGGCGCCCGGCGGTTCTCCCGGAATCCGGTTAGTGGCGAAATTGTAGGCGCAAATGCTCCGTTGCTCGCTCACCATCCGGGGCAGGATATTGCGCCCGAAGTCATGCGCGCTTTTCGGGTCCGCCGCGTCTTCATGCAAGGCCTTGAGCAGCGGTTCCGTGGAGAAAATATAGTTCCCCATGGACGCATACACCTGCTCCGGATCGTCCGGCATTGTCGGCGCATCCGCGCGCTTCTCGTGAAAGCCCACCACCCGGTTATGAGCGTCGGTCTCAATCACGCCGAATTCGGATGCGTAGCGCTTTTCCACCGGCAGCGCCGCAATCGTCGCCGCGGCGCGCTTCTCCATGTGGTATTCAATCATCTCGCGGATGTTCATCCGGTAGATGTGGTCCGCGCCAAAGATCAACACGATATCCGGATTCGATTGCTCGATCAGGTTCAGGTTCTGGTAGATCGCGTCCGCGGTCCCCTGGTACCAGGTCTCGCCCGGCGTGCGCATCTGCGCAGGTACTGGAATGATGTAGTGGTTGTTCAACAACCCGCTGAACTGCCAGCCGTCCTGCATGTGCTGCAAGAGAGATTGGCTCTTGAACTGAATCAACACGTAGATGGAATAAACCTGCGAGTTGATCAGGTTGCTGAGCACAAAATCGATAATCCGGTACTTGCCCCCGAATGGGACTGCCGGCTTGGCTCGCTCCTTCGTGAGGGGGTAAAGCCGTGTTCCCTTGCCGCCGGCGAGGACAAAAGCTAGAACGCGCAATTCCATCTTGTTGTGAAACCTCGTATGTGCGCCTATTCTGTCGAGCGAGTCCACCTTCTGTCAACCGCCCGCCAGAGAAACAGCGGCCAGCACGTTCGAACTGTCGTCTAAGTGCCCCGCATGCCCCATGAATTGTTCGCGAATCGGCCGTTACGGTCGCCCGGCGTTCCTCCTGCCGCCGCTGCCTCGGCCCGGAGAGAACGAACCCTGCCCGCCAGATCCGCCCGAACCGGAACTCCCCCGTGGCCGGTTCGGGTTCGCCGCGGGTCCGCTGAAACCGCCCGGCATCATCCCGCTTCCGGGTTGGTTCGGGCGCACCCCGCGCTGCGCGGGATCGGTCGCGGACTTCCCCGCCGCCTTCTGCGCGTCGTAGACGAACTCCCACTTGTGAATGGATTCCTGTTCGTCGTAGACCAGAATGCCCTTCATCTCCACCTTCGATGCCACGCCCGCGATTCCCGCGCCCATGCCTCGCCCTGCCGCGCCCGCAGGCTGAATCCCGCGCTGCTGTTGGAGACCCGCCAATCCGCCCGGCCTCGGCTGTGTCAGCAACCCTTCCAGAATCTGTTGGGCGGATCCCTGTGCGCCCGCCGCTCCTGCCCCGGTGCGTCCACCCGCCACAGCGCCGCCGGACCCGCCAATTCCCGGCAGCCCAGGCCTCGCCGTGGATGCCGGGCCGCCCGGATCTCCTGCGCCTGCCACCACCGCCGCTGGGTTCTCAATAATCGGAATCCCGCCCGGCCCGAGCCGGATCGGCGCCGGCGTCTTAGCCGCTTCTGCGCCGTTGGGCCCGCTTCCCACCGCTCCGCCGTTCACGCCCGCGCCAGCCCCCCGCCCGGCTAAACCGGCCTGTTGCGTCTGGGCTTCGGCCTCCGTCTTGGTTCGCTGGACGACATTCCCGCTCGCGTCGAGAATCGGAACCAGCCCATCGTCGGTCACCGTCGTGGAGCCAGTCTGTCCCGTGCCAGGGGCGTTTCCCGCCCGTTCCCCCGCACTCCCAGGGAATTGCGAATTTGCCGCGGCTTGGTCCCCCGGCCGCTGGCGGGCGAGCGCCGTGTTCTCCGCAACGTTCTCATCGCTCGCCGCTGCATCCCCCGTCGTGGAAGCCGTCTCCGGGTTCCCCGCCTTGGGCTTCTCGATCAGCGAATCCTCCAGTTGCCCGGCGGCGTTGATGTGGATCACCCGCCATTCGTCCTTGCCCGTCAGCGGGTCCTTGTAGCGCCGCCGCAGGAACCGCATATCCTGCTCGCGTTCCAGATCTTCGAGCCGCGCCGGATACCGGTTGTTCTTCCGTACATAAAGCTCAATCGCCCGCCGGTACTGCTTGCCGCGCTCGATCAGCATCGTCTCGCGATCCCGTTGCGCTTCAAACGCCACCCTCGGCAATTGCATATAGAGCGTGATCGCCACAATCGCCGCCATCGCAAACACCAGCAGCAGCGCGAATCCTCGCTCCCCCCGGCCTTCCCGAGAGCCGTGCGAAGGCATTGCTACCGCCACCCGTTCCCGCCGCGTGTTGTTGCCTTGCCAGAACATCTGTCTTAGGTTCCACTCTCTGGCTGAATCGTCAGCGTTTGCTTGTTCGCGAACTGGGTATCCTCCACCACCGCGCTCTTGGGGCTGATTTCCAGCACCCGGTATCGCTGCTTAATCAACTCCCCCACGGCGGCGATCCGAATCTCCTCGCCTTCCATGAAGAAGGCACGCGTGCCCGCTACCTGCTTCGGATCCACGAAGCCAAAATAGCGGAGCGGAATCGGGGGCGGGGGAGGCTTCACCGGTTCCGCCGGAACCGGGCGTCCATCCGGACCCACCGGAACGGCAGCCACCGGTTGGGGGATGATCTTCGGCTCCGGAGGCCGCGGTGGCGCGGGGGCCTGTCCAAACTGGAAGAGGTTCCGTCCCGTCCCCGAGAGGCGCACCTCCTGGAGTTTTGCCAATAGATCGGTGTGCAGCGTGGGGTCCACCGTCGCAGCGTCCAGCGCTTCCCCGCGCCGCTCGGATTTGAACACCGGGCGAAATTCGCCAAGCCGTTGCTCCGCTCCACCGCTTCGTGCGCTCCGAACCAATCCGCCCCGAGGGGGCTCCGCCGCCTCTCGCGGAACCTCCACCGGCAAAGCCGCCGCACGAGACGGAGCCGTCCCGCGCGTCGATGCCGTCCGCGCCGCGGGCGCGGGTTCCGCCTCCCCGCCGAATAGGTTCATCCAAGCGGAAACCGCCGCGATCACCAGCAGCACGGCCAGAATAGCCACTTTCTTCGGCTCCGCACCCAGCTTCATGGCGTCACCCCCTGGGCCGTTGCCACCAGGTTCGATTGCTTCACAAACGCGAACAGCTTCGCCTGGATCTGGAGCGTCGTCTCATCCCGCGCGGGCGTCACTTGCAGGCTGTCCAGAATCAGAAGCCGCTCCGAGCGATCCACCTCATTGACGAACTGGACGAGATCCGCGAACGTGCCTTCGTAACCCGCATCGATCGTCAGCATCTGATACTCGTTCGTCCCCTCGATGGCATCCACCGTGAAGTTCTTCGCCTTGCTTCGAATCCCCGCGCCTGCCTCGATCGCATCGAGCGCTTTCAGAAGATCGCCCGCCGCTTGCCGTTCGTCCAGGAAATGCGCGCGAATGAAGCGCTCCCCTTCCGTCCCGCCGCTTCGCATCTTGCCCGCCAGCAGCTTGGCGTGTTGCAAGCGGAGCCGCCGCTGCTGCAGTTGAGATTCCAGCCGCCGTTGGGACGCTTCGAGGCCTTCGGGTGACCCGCCGAACGGTTCGAGAAGCATCAGCGCCGCCAGCAGATTCAGCGCGAGCAGTGCCCCCAGCACCACCCTCGCCTTGCGCTTCGGGCCGCCTGCCGTCAGATAGCCCGGCGCTTGCCGCCGTGGGGCCGCCGGTGTCGCTTTTCCTTTCGTGCCTGCCATCGTCCCCACTCCTCAAAGTCTCTGCGAATAATTCACGCTGATTCGGTATCGATAGAGTGGCTCGCCTTCCGTCGGAGCCAGCGACGAATGGATCGCCGTCGGCCCGAAGACCGGGCTGCCTTCCATCCTCCGCAGCATCTGCACCACGGAGTCCCCCGCCTCGGCGGCGACATCCATATCCAGGTAAACCTCATTCGAGGCGGTCACCTGTGGGCGAATCCGCAGCACCCGCACGTTGTGCGGCAGCACGGTTCCCAAATCGTCGAACATTCTCGTCCAACTGATCCCCTTGCGCCGCAGCAGCGAATTGATGAATACCGTCTGTTCCAGCACTTCGGAATAACGGGGGTCCCGCAGGATTGCATCCTGCGCGGCCTGCTCCCTGGCCACGGAAACGGCTTCCGCTTCCAGTTCCGCGATGCGCGCCCGCGTTTCCCGCGCCTCCCAGCGGTTGGCCACGTTCAGATAAATCAAAAACCCGAGCAAGCCGAGAAGCAGCACGCCCAATACGGTCGAGAACACCACGATCGGCCGCGTTCTCGCAAACGGCGCCGTGGCCAAATTGTTCGTGATTCTCATGGAAGCTGCTCTCCCAAACCCTGGATATAGCCGAGCGCCCCTGCATTGTGCGCCTGTGGCGTGCCGAAGCGGGAAGCGAGTTCCGCGGCGGGAATCCCGAACTCCTTCTCGAGCCCCCGCGCCAGCGCCCCCGCCTCCTCTCGAAACCCGCACAGCCAAAGCCGCTCCGTGCGCGCGCCGATCTGGTCTTCCACCATCGCCAGCATCGGTTGCAGCAGGTTCAATAATTCCTCCCAGGAAACTTCCGGCAATTCCACGGTCCGCATCAACCGCAGGATTCCTCTCTGTGTCACCGCCGCCGTCAACACGTTCCCGCTGAGTTTCGCGAGCAGGGATACATTGTCCGCGGGCAGTAGCGAGAGGGCGGCCAGCGCACTCGAACTCACGAAGCCCGGATGGCATCGCCGTTGCCGCAGCAGTGCCTCGTATTCGGCAAGGATGTGCAACGGGCACATCGTCGCCACTACGGTGATTCCCGCAGCCACGCCGCCCTCGGCATTCCGCTTCGGGAAACTCTGGAAGGCCACGTGGGCCGCCTCCAGATCGTAGGGCACAATCTTGCGCAGGCGCAGCCGCACCAGTTGCTCCTGTTCCTCGTGGCGCGTGGGAAAATCTTCAAAATCGAGAATCGACGTGCGCACGCTATAGTCGGGCAGCAGCACCGCCGTGGGCGCCTCTTTCCCGCCCCGCGAAGTGCCGCCATGCGCCGCTTCATCGAACGGAAGCGCCTTCAAGGCTTCAGCGACGCGCTCATAATCCCGCAAATTATTCTCCACCGGTGAGGCCGCGAGCGCTCCGCCGGGAAGCGCCTCGAACCGCGCATCGCTGGGCGAGCCCGTTGCCGCGCGATAGATCCCCTCCTCTGAGAATTCCACCACCCAGGCGGGCGGCGGGTCCGCGATCCAGCGTTCCAGGAACGCGGGCAGTTTCGGCATGCGTAAGGGCTCGGTCAGCATCGTCAGTTGGTCTCGATGAAGGTCACCTTGTTCACTTCGCGCAGAGTTGTCACCTCTTTGCGCACCAGAAGGAGAGCCGATTCCCGCAGAGACGTCATTCCTTCCATGCGAGCCTGCCGCCGGATCTCTGATGTCGGCCGCCGATCGAGAATCATCTCGCGCACCTTCTCGCTCAGGTCGAGCAGCTCCGTGATGGCCGTGCGCCCGTGGTAGCCCGTGCCCCCGCACTCAAAGCAGCCCGCCCCTTCCTTGAAATCCACGTGGCGCCACT
>JADYZL010000235.1 GCA_020853155.1 Bryobacterales bacterium | reverse complement strand
TACGTCGATAGCACCGGGATCAGCGTAAGCGCGATCAGCATGGATCCCAACAAAGCCGCACAGACCGTGAAGGCCATGGGCGTGAACAAACGGCGTTCCACCCGCTCCAGCGTGAACAGGGGCACGTACGCCGAGATCAGAATCAGCATGGAGAAAAAGATGGGCCGCTCGATCTCCAGGGCGGCGGCGCGTATCCGGTCGAGAATCGACTCGCCAGGACGGTCGAGATGCGAAAGGCGATGGACGATGTGCTCCACCATAACCAGCGTTCCGTCCACGATGATGCCGAAGTCAAGGGCGCCCAGGCTCAACAGGTTCGCAGGTACTCCGGCAAGATCCATGCAGATGAAAGCGAACAGCAGCGAAAGCGGAATCGTGATAGCCGTAAGGAGCGCTGCCCGGACGCTTCCAAGGAATAGAAACAGCACCGCCACAACGATGATCAGCCCCTCCGCCAGCGTTCTCGATACCGTCAGCAGCGTGTTGCTTACTAGGTCGCGCCGGTCGTAGATCGGTTCGATCCGGACGCCCGCCGGCATGCGCTCTGCATTGAGCGCGTCGATCTCCGCCCCAACTCCCGCGAGGACTTCAGAGGGGTTCTCGCCTCGCCGCATCAGCACGATTCCCTCTACGCCGCCGGACTTCCCGCCTAGCCCGAAGATACCCGTCGGCGGCGCCGCCCCGATGCTCACCCGGCCGATATCGCGCACATACACTGGTGTCCCACCCTTCGCGGAGAGCATGATGTTTTCGATGTCCTCGGTCGAGCGGATCAGGCCAACACCGCGAATCACCATCGATTGCTGCTTGTTGTCCAGCATCGCCCCGCCCGCATTCCGGTTGTTGGCCTGGATGGCTTCCGAGATCCGCGTGATGGTGAAGCCGTACTTTTCGAGCGATAGAGGATCCACCTCGATCTGATACTGCTTCACCAATCCGCCGAACGGGACCACATCCGCCACGCCAGGAACCTGCAGCAGCCGCGGAGCCACCACCCAGTCCTGCAGCTCTCGCAACCGGATCCCGTCGAATCCGGCGGGCGCCTCGATGTGGTAACGAAACAGTTCTCCGATCGGCGTCGAGAGCGGGCCGAGCGAGGGCTGGGCCTCCGGCGGCAATTCCGCATCTCGTAGCTTCTCGAGCACGACTTGTCTTGCAAAGTAGTCGTCCGTTCCATACGCGAAGGTCAGCTCCACTACGGACAATCCGTAGATCGTTCTTGATCGCCTGGCAATCACCTGCGGCACGCTGTTCAACGCGCGCTCGATCGGAACGGTAACCTGCTGTTCCATTTCTTCGGCGGCATTGCCGGGTAGGGTCGTGATCACCACCACCTGCGTGTCCGAAATGTCCGGATAGGCTTCGATCTTCAGTTGCTGAAACGAGTAAACGCCCAACCCGATGAGCACCACGCCGAGGGCGACGGTGAGAAAGCGTTGATGCAGGGCAAAACGAAGCAGTTGGCCGATCATAGGTTTCGATTAGTTACCGTGTTCCAGCAGCATGACGCCGTCGATCACGACGCGGTCGCCGGCCTGAATGCCGGAAAGCAATGGCGTAACCCCGCCGCTGGATCGGCCGATGGTCACGTCTACCGCCTCAAAGTCTCCAGGCGCTCTCTCCCGCCACACGGAGGTTCTTCCTTCCCGTTGCACGACGGACGCATTCGGGACGACGGGAACGGTCCGAAACGTCTCGTCATGGCGGATCTCTCCGAACATGTCGGGGCGAAACCGGCCAACGGGGTTGGCCAGTTCCGCGATCACTTCAATGGTTCGGGTATCGGCATTGACGGTATCGGAGATCCTCGCGACGCGCGCCGTAAACTGCTCGGCGGGAAACGCCGCAAGGCTCACCTCGATGCGCTCGCCTGGCGTGATCAATCGGATCAGGCTCTCCGGCACCTCTGCCGCCACATATACGGAGCTCAGGTTTGCAATGGTCATCACCGGCGCGCTCGTGTCGTTGCGGTATTCGCCGGAGGAGATGCCGATGTCGAGAATCTTCCCCGATACCGGTGCCCGAACGGCGATCTCCTGTTGAAAGGCGCCCGGTTTCAAGCCCAGGATATCGAGCCGCCCCAGGTTTTCCTGTATCGCGGCCGATGCCTGTTCCGCATTGGACTTCGCCTGCGCGAGCGCCGCTTCCGCGCCGATCACATCTTTCTGTGCAATCGCCCCGTGCTCAAACAAGTCGCGCACACGTGCCAGATCCGCCTCCGCCTTTGCCAATGCTGCTTTCGCTTCTCTCGCCCGGGCTTCCGCTTGCCGGTATGCCGACATCACGGAACTCACCTCCGGGCTGTCGAGAGTGAACAATGTCTGCCCAGGTTGAACCGCGTCTCCAAGCCCTACCCTCACTTGGCGGATGCGGCCCGGCACGGGCACTGCGATTCTGTAGACATGCGTGGGGATGGCCTGGATCTTTCCCGGCGCGGTCACTTCTTCGAGCGGCATCCGCGCCGTCCCAACGAGCGCTGTCCTGATCCGCTGCAACTGGGGCGAGTTCGGATTCACCTGTACTTCTCGAACGCCCGGTCGTGGATCGGCGGGTTGCGCGGAGCGCGCTTCGATGGGGTCGTTCCCGGCCTTGCCGTCACGCGAGCATCCGGCGCAGAATATGCACAAGGCAAAGGTCAGTATGGCGATGTGCCACTTCATTTTGAGTCTCCAGCGGTCCCCGCCACGGAGTCGAGCGAGTAAAGACTTCGGGCATACTCGGCCCTCGATTCGTTGTAGGTTTGCATCGTCTCGTTGAACGCCCGCTGAGCGTCAAGAAATTCGATCAGCGTCGCTTCCCCCCTCTTGTAGGAGTATTCGGTGATGTTGCGAACGTCGCGAGCTTGGCCGAGCATGTCCTTTTCGATATCCGCAAGCAGGGAGAGCGCGGTTCTGTATCGCTGATAGACGTTCTCGACCTCTACCCCGATTGAGGTCTGAAGCTCGCGCAACCGCGCATCAATCTGTTGCTGTTCGCGCCGCACTCGCTCAATCTCTCCCTGGTTCCGGTTGAACACCGGAATGTTGGTCTGAAAGAAGATGCCTAGTGAATTTCCGGTTCCGGCCAGGCCCTGTTGCCTGCGATATTCAGATCCCACAACGTAGTCGGCTTTCCCCTGCGCGATCTGCAATCGCAACTCAGCCTGAGAGCGGGCCAGTTCGCTCCGCAACGCTTGGAGGTCCGGCCGGGATTCCTCGGCCCTCGCGCGAATCTGCGAAGGGTCAACCGCCTTCCTTTCTCCCCGGAAGTCTCCGCCAATCTCGAAATCCACCGCGGGCTGCGTACGGCCCAGCAGAAATTGAAGACGGTTCTTCTGTGACCGCACGCTCAACTCGGCTTGTTTCACCTGATTGCGAAATTGAAGGGCCGCGATTCGGCTGCGCACCAGTTCCACATTGGCCAAGTCCCCCGCTTTCACCCGAATGGCATTCACCTCCACCACCTCGCTCAAGGCCTTGAGGCTCTCCTGCGCAAGGGAGAGGTTAGCCTTGGCGAGTTGGAGATCGACGAAGGAACTCTGTACGTCCAGAATCAGCTTCCTGGCTTCATCCAGAAGCTGAAGCCGGGCCAACTGAATGCTGTTCTGTGCCACCTCGACCCGGCTCTGCCTCTTGCCGCCGCGCTCGAACACAAAGTCGGTGCGCAGACTATATTCCGCGGGGCCGGCGGCATTGCTCGCGTTATAGCCGGTTCCAAGCAAATCCAAATGGTCGCCGCCAACGGACACCACCGGGTTCGGGCGCAGCCCTGCCGTGATGAGGTTCGCCTCCGCGATCGACACGTTGAAGTGCTGCGCCAGAAGCCCAAGGTTGTGGTCGAGCGCTTCCTTCACCGCGGCATCAACAGTCAATGGCGCCGCCGGTGGAGCGGGTTGCGCCCACAGGGCATGCACCAGTAACAACGGCAGACAGGCGTATAGCACACGCATCGCGTTTGACATCGAATTGCCCCATACAAGCGCACGTCGCGGGCCAGCCGGAGAGCCCCATTTTGTGGTGTGCGGAAGCCGTCGTTGGTCTTCGGTTGTTCGCTTGGCGTACACTGAGCGTACGGAAAGCGTACATTCAGCTCTCGCAAATTCCGTTCGCATGACGGCAGAGAAGCAAAGGGCTGTGGATGCCGGCTTGCTTTTCGGTAAGCGGGCTGGTTGTCGCTGTGAAGGCCATGCAATTTCCAAAAGTGCGAGCTGCGCAACGGCTTCAGACCTTGCTCCTCCTCACAACGCTTACGGCGATCGCGGTCGCGGCGCTGCTCTTCTCGGATCTCGTCCGGAGCTTCCGGTCCACCGTGGTGTCGGATGCGAGTAAGAGTCTCGCGAATGCCGTCCGCGAGCTCCTCCAGGAAAGCAGCGTTCCGCTGGAATTGCCCGCCGGATCGGCGGCTCGGGATTCGAGGCACGATCTCCTCCTGCGGCGGGCTTCCTACCGGATCCTCCGCTCGTATCCCGACATCGAGGGCGGTTATCTGCTCGCCGCGTCGGTCATCGGCCACAGCTTCCCCACCTATACGGAGCCGGGTAGCGATCTGAAGCAGCCCGCGATTGAGCGCGATGCCGTGCTCGACGCGCTTGCCGAATCCAAGCGGACCGGCTTGGTGGCGGAACGCGTCTTCGACGATCAACTCGATCTGGTTGTAGTCGCCGTGCTGGCGCCCCGCGACGGCAACCTCGCGGCATGGGGCCTCAAGCGCTATATCGGCTTCAACCAATCCCGGCATCTTCAGCGAAACCTGATTCTCGTCGGCGTCCTGGTGCTCGGGTTGCTCAGCGTTGCCGGCGCTCTGTGGATCAACTACCGGATGCAGCGTAGCTTCGCGGGCATCCAGGCAGGTCTCGCGCACCTCCAGACGAACCCCTCTTACCGGCTCTCCGGCCAGCAGAACGAATTGCAGCCTATCGTGCTCGCAATCAACCGGATGGCGGAAAGCCGGCAGCGGCTCGAAGCGGATTTGCGCCGGGAAGATCGCCTCCGCGTGATGGGGCGCGTGGTCGCGGGCATCGCGCACGAGATTCGCAACCCATTGAACGGTATCCGCCTCACCGTCCAGATGATGGCGCGCAAGCTGCGGGGGAGTGAGGCCGCGGAAGAGGGCGTGCCGGTCGTGCTCGCTGAAGTGAACCGCCTCGACAGCCTGTTGAAGAGCCTTTTGGTTTTCGGCGCGGATGAACCGGAGCGGCCCCGGCGTCAACCGGTGCGCCCCGTTCTGGAGCGGAGCCTCGCCTTGGCGAAGCCGCAGATGCGCGAGAAGGGCATTGAGCCCGAGTTGACAGGGCACTCCGATATCTGCGCGCGGGTAAACGGCGATCATCTCCAGCAGGCTGTCATGAACCTTGTCTTGAATGCCATCGACGCCGCCGGTCCGGGCGGACGGGTCGAGGTCGGGTTTCAGCAGATAGGCTCTCGCGTCGAGATCAGCGTAAAGGATTCCGGGCCGGGGCTCACCGCGCAGCAAAGGGAGCATCTGTTCGAGGCCTTCTACACCACAAAGTCAACCGGTACGGGTCTGGGCCTGGCGGTGACGCGGGCGCTCTTGGAGAAAATGGGCGCATCCATCGAATGCGTCGCGGATGACGGCTTCGCCGGCGCGCATTTCCGGATCGTGCTCCCCGCCGATACTCCAGTTGCCAGCCCGCTTCCCAAGGTGCCTGCATGAGAGAGAGAATCCTGATCGTCGAAGATGAGCGCGCCGCCTCGCACTCCCTCACCGTCATGCTCCGCGACGAAGGGTTCGACGTATTGCTCGCGGAAGACGCGGAGAGGGGCTTGGAGATCGCCCTTCGCGAAGAACCCGATCTGGTGCTCCTGGATATCCGCCTGCCGGGAATCGACGGCCTGACGATGCTCCAACGGCTGCGCGACGGATACTCGGAAGCGGCCGTCATCATCATGACTGCGGATGCCACAAGCAGCAGCGCCATCCGCGCCACGCAACTCGGCGCCTTCGATTTCATCATTAAGCCGATCGATTTCGATCACCTTCTCGTGCTGGCGCGGCGGGCGCTCGAGTATCGGGCTCTGGATAGAGAAGTTCGCGCGCTCCGGGCAACGCAAACATCGAAGCCCGCAATCCCGGCGATCGTGGGGCACAGCCCCGCCATGCAGGCGGTCTACAAGCTCATCGGCCGCGTGGCGGCTTCGAATGCAACCGTGCTGATCACCGGCGAGACGGGCACGGGGAAAGAATTGGTCGCGAACGCAATTCACGAGTACAGCCCTCGCGCTTCCGGACCGCTCGTGAAAGTGAACTGCGCGGCGATTCCCGAATCGTTGCTCGAAGCCGAACTTTTCGGCCACGAGAAAGGGGCGTTCACGAACGCGCTCTACAGGCGAACCGGGCGATTTGAAGAAGCTGCCGGCGGCACGCTCTTCCTGGACGAGATCGGAGAGCTTCCCGTGGCATTGCAGCCTAAGCTGCTGCGCGCCATTCAGGAGCGTACCGTGCAGCGGCTCGGCAGCAATCGCCCGGTTCAGGTCGACTTTCGTCTCATCGCCGCAACCGCCCAGGATCTTCAGCAGGCGGCCGCGGCGGGCAAGTTCCGCGAAGATCTGTTTTACCGGCTGAACGTCGTCCAGGTCACTCTTCCTCCCCTGCGGGAGCGCCGCGAAGATATCGCTCCGCTGGTGCAGCGATTCCTCGCTCGCTCCGAGCATCCGGCGTCGATCCGCCGGGAAGCGCTCGATTTGATCCTGGCGCACGATTGGCCCGGCAACGTCAGGGAACTGGAAAACGTGATCGCCCGCGCCCTGGCGATTGCCCCCGGCGGAGTCATCACCGGAGATTGCATTGAACTCAGAAGATGCGCTCCCGTAAACGGCCCCACTTGGCTGCAGCAGATTCCTTTCGAGACTGGCTACAAACGCATCCTCAGCCAGGTCGAAGAGCATCTCTTGCGGGCGGCCTTGGCCAGCGCGGACGGAAACAAAGCCCGCGCCGCCGGCATACTCGGCATCCAGCGGCGGCTCCTCTACGATAAGATACGGGAATTTCGGATCGAGTGAAGATCCAGGTGATGCCGGAGGCCAACGCCGGCGCGCGCCCCGTATTCTCTCCCTCGCGAAGAC
>JADYZL010000234.1 GCA_020853155.1 Bryobacterales bacterium | reverse complement strand
GCATCCCCGATATGCAGAACAACAACGAGATTCCGAAGGCGCTTGAGGATTTCGACCTCGGGCAACTGGTGGAGCTGTGCTCGAACTATGGGCCGCTCTCCGAGATCTGGTTCGACATGGGGAAGCCTACGCCGGCGCAGAGCAAACGCTGGACCGACGCGGTGCATACGCTGCAACCGGACACGATGGTGAGCGGGAGAGTCTTCAACTACCAGGGCGACTTCACGGTGATGGGGGACAATGCGATTCCGAACCACACGATCGAAGAGCCGTGGCAAACGCCCGCTTCGATCTACCACGAAACGTGGGGCTACCGTTCCTGGCAGGAGCGGAAGGATCTGGCGGGAAAGATTCGCGAACAGCTCGTCAACCTGGCGAAGGTGGTGAGCCGGGGCGGCAACTATCTGCTGAACATCGGGCCGCGGGGGGATGGCTCCATCGTGGAGTTCGAGGCGGACGTGCTGGGTTCCATGGGGAAATGGCTATCGATCAACGGAGAAGCGATCTATGGGAGTGAAGCGCAACCCTTCCGGGAATTGGGCTTCGGCTATGCCACGCAGAAACCGGGCAAGCTGTATCTGCTGGTGACCCATTGGCCCGCCGATGGAAAGCTGCGCCTGCCTCGCCTGCGCAACCGGATTACGAAGGCGTACTTTCTGACGGATAGCTCGCAGACGGCCCTCGAGACGGCCGAGGAGGCGGGCGCGCAAGTGGTGCTTGCGCAGACGCCTAAACTTCCGGAAGCGGTAACGGTGATCGTCGCGGAGTATGCCGGCGATCTGAGCATCGCCCCGCCGCTCATCCAGGCACGCGAAGACGGCAGCTACCTGCTTTCGCGCGAGGACGCGGACGAATTCTTCCACTACAACGGCCGCGGCTATTATGAGCGGCCGAAGCTCTATAAGCAGCGTTGGGCATTCGCGGTTCCACGGAACGGGGAACTGGAGGTCTTCGGGCTCACGAAGCCCGGCAGCGCGGCGGCGGAGGTGGAATTGGAGTGGAACGACACGGTGAGCCGGACGCGCGTGGAGGCGGCCGCGGGGAGTGGAGAAACCCTCGTGGAGCACAGGCTGGGGCGATTCCCCGCCCGCGCGTGGGAGGATCTGCAGTTTACCGTGACGCCGCCCAAGCCGTTTGGCAAGGGAGCGGGAACCGGCGTGCGCGTCGAAGCGCTGGTGCTGAAACCGGTCCACGCCAAATGACCAGCGCCGGGGCGGCTACGGCGTCTTCACGAGCAGCACACGGGTGGTGGCCACATTCCCGGCGGCGTCCGTCGCCTTGATGACGACGGATTTCTCGGCCTCGGGAGCGGCATCGTCACGGATGGAGAGGACGAACTCTTCCACGCGGCTGTCGGCAATGCCGTCCACGGGCAGCGCCACGACGGGGGCCTTGCCATTCACGGAGACTTCGACGCGGCGGACGATGGACACCGCATCCGTCACCCGGACGTGGAGATTCCAGCCGGCATCCGCGCGCTCCCGGGACAGCACCTCGAGCGCGGGCGCGCCGTGATCAATCACAACGGGGGCGCTCACGAGCGTGCCTTCGCGGGCCATGCCGGGCGAGTTATCGAGGGCGTCCGTGACGGTTACGCGGAAATAGTAGCGGCCATCAGCGAAGCGGTTAGCGTCCACGGTGTATGTGCTTTCGCGGATGGCTGTGGCGAGAGGCTTCCAGGCGGTTTCATCCTCCGCGCGGTAATGGAGACTATATTCCAGGGTGTCGCCATCGGCATCCTCCGCCTCCCACGTGCATTGAATGACGGGTTCGACGAGCCGGGCGGTGCTCGCGACGGTGGAACCCGCGGGACCGGCCGCATCGCTATCCCCGGTGGCGCTCACGGTGACGGTGTAGGCCGCCAGCGAAGCAGCCACGGCCGCTTGCGCCGCCGCCGTGCCGGGCTGGGCGCTGGACTTCAATTGGCTGCTGATGCGAACGCTCTTCAGAGTGGGGGAAGCGTTCTGCGGCAGGTAGGCGACGGTAACGCGCTCCAGCGACGCGGGCGTAGGCGCGGCGGAAAACTCGGCTTTCCACTGGAGGTAGCGGGCGTTGGGGCTGGCGATGCGGCCTTCGGCGCCCGGGCCAACGGGCTGCCAATCGCTCCAGGTGCTATCGGGCCGGAAAGAATTGCCGGCACGGGTGAGAATGCGAAGGCCGGCCGCGGCTTCGTGACCGCTGCTGGACGCCCAGGCGAGCGTTCCCCAACGCGCCACGGTATCGGCGTCGTGGACAGGCGATTCGTAGCTGCCGCTGGCAGCGCCGGTGGAAGCGCCGGTGACGTTGGCGGGAGAAAACCGAAAGAGCTTGCCTTCATTGCCAGTAGCGGCGAGAAACCCGGAGCCGCTGGGGATGACGCGGGTGGTTTGACCCTGCTGGGTCTGCGCGAGCAGGTTGGCCCGGCCCTGGGTATCCATGCGGTAGATGCGCCCTTCGCGATCAGTGGCGATGAGCAGGGAATCTCCGTCCAGGGCGAGGTCGTAGACATTCTCGTCTTTCGAACTCCAGAGCGTTTCGACGGTATTATCGGCGGCGATGCGGTAGACGGCGGAGCGCTCGACGCCGGACATTTCGTAAATCGCGGAAGTCGCGCCCAGGGGGCTGGCGGGAGCGGCGGGCGCCGCGCCCGATTGCGGCAGCGGAACCGCTTGCTGCAAGCCTTCCCCGGCGGGGTTGTGCGTGGCCGCGCTGACGGTGACTGTGGTGCTGATGGTGGGTGCGCTCGTTTCGAGGCCGCCGCTTCCCGTGGCGGGCGTCCGCTGCTTCTGGGCGACAGACCCACCCATGGCCGCGGCGTAGATTTCGCCCGTGGGGGCAACAGTGATCGCGCGGATTTCCGGGAGACTCGCATCGTATAGAACGAAGGCGCGGTCTTTCGCGGTGATCCGGTAGAGCAGGCCGTTCGGTTCGGAACCCGCGAGCAGACGACCGGCGTTATCGAGAGCGAGGCTGGTGATGTGGGCTTGCCCACTCGCGAAGTACACTTCTCCCCTGCCCTGGGCGGTGATGGAATAAATCTTCCCTTCCGGCCCGGTACCGGCATAGAGCGTGCCATCCGGCGCTGCCACGAGGGACCAGATGTATTGCGCTTTGGGGTCAAACCATTCGGTGGCGGTATCGCCCTCGATGCGGTAGATTTTCCCGTTCGGCGAGGTGGCGACGTAGAGCACCCCCTTGGCATCCACGGCGAGCGCGAATACCGCAGGTTCGGTGGCGTTCCAAATCAGTTCCGTTTGCCCGTTGGGCCGAACCGCATAAACGCCGCCGCGATAGCCCGTGCCCAGGAAGACCGTGCCATCCGGCCCGCGCTCCGCCGCCCAAATGACCGGCTGCTGCGGAGACGCAATTTCTTCGCGGCGGTAGCCCGGCCGGAGAAGCCCATCCCAACTGAGCGCTACGCCATTCATCGCGCCCTTGAGAAAGTCCTTGACGCCGGCCATTTCCCAGGTGGTGGTCTGCGAGGCTTGGAGCGCGGGCGGAACCGTGACGGCGATGCATGCCGCGAGGCACACCAGCAACCAAGGGCGCGGCCGCTTCGCCGAGGATGAGCGCCGTTCGTTTCGGTTCCGGTTACCTGGGCACACCGGAGGATGGATGGATGGTTCGTTCATCGGCAGTTTCATGCTTCAGTTGCTTTTGACATCGACGCGGATGGTGCGGCTCCCGGAAACGGCGAAGTTCCCCAGGCTGAGATTCATTTCGGCGACGGCGGCGTTCTGGATCGCATTCCGTCCGCCCTTGACATCGGTGGAACTATCGAGGATGAGGGCTGCGGACGGGGGAGGCGCGGGCAGGTCAGCGCCCTGAATGGAGTAAGTAGGTTCTTGCCGCCAGACGCGCAAGTAGAGATTGCCGTTGCCGCGGAGGTCGTTCACGAGATCGACAAGCTGCCGGGGATTGCGGGGCACGATGGCGGTGAGTTTCGGGAGGTCCAGCATGTTGAGGCTGGCCGCGTCCGCGACGCTAAAGTAGAGGGGCCCCGCCGGCGCGCCCCGCGGAATGGTGTAGCGAAACTGCCGCTGAAGCGGAGCGCCGCCCGCATCGATGAGGACGGCGTGAATTTCGATTTCCTCGCCAGGGTCCGCCTCATTGCTCGAAGCCCATACCTGGTCAAGGTTGAGTTCGCGACGGGACTCGTAGGAGACCAGGTTGACCTCCACGCTCTCCAACTTCAGCTCGTCAAAACCAGATTGGAGCGCATAGCCGACCGGCACGGCTACATTGAGGGCAGCCGCGAGCGCCACCATGGACGTGCCGGAAAACTGGTTTGCGATGCGCAGGGGAGGCACGCCATTCTGAAAGCGCAAGACGGCGTTGAGGCTGATGGTGGCGGCCCCGGATGTGCGCTCCGTGGCATCGACGGCGGAGAAGATCGCCATTTGCAGCAGAAGGGGCGAGAGGAAGGGGTCCCGCACCATCTCCATGCGATAGGCCTTTTCGAGCAAGCGATCTCCGGAGGCGGTCTCCCGCTGGACATTGAGCCGGAACGGCGCAAGGTGGGGCGTGGCCCCGATGGCTCCGGAAATAGTCACGCTGCGATCCTGCTCAATGACGCCCAACGGCGTGCCGGAGCGAGTGATCTTGAATGAGGTGGAGAGGTTGGGCAGGACGGTAAGCACTTCGCTGCGGGCGAAGGGAAGCCCGGTGGTTCCCACGCCGAGGAAGCGATGGCCGAAGGCATAGAGCCGGTTGCCATCGACGTGCGTGACGGTGCCATCGGCCGCCACCTGCATATCGCCGCGCATGAGTTGGACGCTGATCATCGAGCCAGGTACCGGCGCAGTGGCGGCATCCGCGGTGGTTTGCGCGGGAGGCGGCTGGGGGGCGGCGCCGGAGAAACCCTGGGCGAGCTCGAGGCCAAGGCGGTTTGCGAGCGGGCTGAAATGCGCGAGGGTTTGCTCCGTGAAGCCGGAAAGCTGGAGCGGGGTTCGAACCGGGGTGAGGCGCAACATTCCAGCCGGGATGGATTCCGGCTCTGAAAACACGTGAGCCACCTCGGAATCGCCGAGGCGCACCCGCTTCGCGGCGGCAGCAGGGGTTTTGGGGCTACCCGCGGCGACCATTTCCTCAATGGGCCGGATGCCGCAAATGGGTTCTTTCGAAAAAGCGAAGCCCAGCGCGACGGCGCCGATCAGCTTGCCATCGATATAGACGGGGCTGCCGCTCATCCCCTGAATGACGCCGGTTTCGGCCAGCGGTCCGCCGGAAAGCCGGGCCAGGATGATGGACTGGCCGGGCGTGGCGTTCTCGATGACACCGAGGATTTCAGCATCGAATTTCTGCACGGTGCTGCCGGAAAAAACCGTTAAGCCCGTGCCCTTCATCCCCGCGCGCACGTCTTTTAAGGAAAGGATTTGAACCTGGGCAACAAGAAAAGTACTAGTAACGCATAAACTCGCCAACAGCCGGTAGAGATTCGTCACGTTGACTGATAGTTTATCCTGAAGTTACTATTCAGACATCGTGTGTACGAGCTGGAGGGTGTATCCCCGCTGGCGGAAGCTCTGTTTGCGTTTAGGAACTCATGAGTTCGATTAGCCAAAGCACCCCGCGGGAAACAGCCGCACCTCAGCAAGCAGCGTCGTGGAACTGGGCGGCCATTGCATGGTTTGGCGTCCTTCTGATTTTCGCCTACCTGCCTACCCTGATCCGGCTGGTGGAGCAATGGGACCAATCCGAGGAGATGAGCCACGGCTTCTTTGTGCCGCTGGTGGCCGGTTACATCGCCTGGCAGAAGCGCGACGAGATCAGCAAGCTGAAGTTGAGCTCCCACTGGCTGGGCTTGGTGCTGGTGGTTTTGGCCGGGTTGCAATTGACGGTGGCCACGCTGGGCGCGGAGCTGTTTCTGGCGCGCACCGCGTTCGTGTTCGCCGTTTGGGGCAGCGTGATCTATCTGGGGGGCTGGCCACTCTTCCGGACACTGTGTTTTCCGCTCGTTTTGCTTCTCTTGATGATTCCGATTCCGGAGATCATTTACAACCAGATCACGTTCCCACTGCAGCTCTTTGCCAGCCGGGTGGCGGAATGGGCACTGAACCTGATGGGCTACGCGGTGCTGCGCGAGGGGAATGTGCTTGAGCTCGCCAGCCAGAAGCTGCAGGTGGTGGAGGCATGCAGCGGCATCCGGTCCTTGCTGGCGCTGACGTTTCTCTCTCTGGTTTACGGCTTTTTCTTCACCAAGACGATTTGGATTCGCATCGCCCTGTTCTTCGCCACGATCCCGGTGGCCATCGCAGCCAATGCGGGCCGCGTGACGTTCACGGGAATCCTGAGTGAGATCAATCCGGAGTATGCGACGGGGTTTTTCCATTCGCTCTCCGGCTGGGCGCTGTTTTTTGTCGCTTTTGTGTTGCTGGCCTTTGTGCATCAGGGTTTGGAGTGGACGGGGAGGAGGTGGTTCCATGGGTCTCGGAAAACAACTGACTAGCCTTTTCACCAGCAAGCGGATGATCGTCCTCACGGTGGTTCTCATCGCACAGATGGCGATTCTCTACGGCTATTCGCGCGATGAAGACGTGCCCCTGGTTCCGCCGTTGAGCACGCTCCCCACGGAGTTTCCAGGCTGGACGATGATCCGCGAGAGCAAAGTGGAGGACGAAGTGCTGGCGGTCTTGCGGGCGGACGACACGCTCACCCGCGTCTATTCGAACGGGCAGGACATCGCCAGCCTGTTTATCGCCTACTTCAAGACGCAAAGGACCGGGCAAGCACCACACTCCCCGAAGCATTGCCTCCCCGGCTCCGGCTGGACGCCTTCGGAATCCGGCTTTCTGGATATCCCCCTGCCCGGCGAGAACCGAACGATCAAGGTAAACCGGTATGTGGTGACCCGTGGGGAAGATTCGAGCATCGTGCTGTATTGGTATCAATCGCTCGACCGGGTGGTAGCGAGCGAGTATTGGGCGAAAGTCTATCTGGTGACCGACTCCATCCGGTTTAACCGCACGGACACGGCGCTGGTGCGCGTGGTGGTTCCGATTCCGCGGACTCCGGACGGCGTTGCATCTGCTGAAAAGGTGGGGGTTTCGTTCATTCAGAAGATGTTCCCGTCGGTGGGCGTGTTCTTCCCGCCCGCTAGTTAAGCGCACGCTAACAGAGCCACCCCGACTTCGCGAACCGGTACGCAGGCCGTTTTCACCATGTCCGCTACCCTCTCAGCGCTACTTCCCGGATTCCTGGCGGAGTTGGCGCGGGAGAATGTGAGCCCGCAAACCCTGCGCGCCTACCGGAACGACCTGCAGCAACTCGTGAGTTATTTGACGCCCCCCGATGCGGAGTGCCCGCCCGCGCGTGAGATCGATCTTCTGGTGCTGCGCGAATGGGTGATGGACCTCTACCACCAGGGCTTGAAGAACGTCACGCTGCGGAGAAAGATCGCCGCCGCGCGGACGTTCTGGAAGTATCTGGTGCGGGAAGGCGCCGCGGACCTGGATGTGGCTAAGCTGCTGGTGATTCCCAAGGCGCCCAAGACGCTGCCGGTTGTGCCTTCCGCCGAGAAGACGAACTCGTTGCTCGATGGGATCGCAAAGGGGGAAGTGGCGCAACCGCAACCGGAGCGGGATCTAGCCATTTTCGAATTGCTCTATGGATGCGGCCTGCGGGTTTCCGAACTGGTGGGGCTGGATCTCGACGATCTCGATCTGACCGGCCGCGTGCTGAGGGTGCGGGGCAAGGGGCGGAAGGAGCGCATGGTCCCCTTCACCAGGCGGCTTCGCGAGGTGCTCGGCACGTGGATGGAAAAGCGGGCGGCGCCCGTGGAGGAGCGGGCGGTGTTCCTCTCGGTAAGGGGAGGGCGGCTATCGGACCGGGCGGTCCGGCGGCTGGTGAAGATCTATGCCGATGCGCTTACGGGAGACCATGCGATGCATCCCCACACCTTCCGCCATGCATATGCGACACACCTGCTGCGGGAAGGGGCGAACCTGCGGGAGATTCAGGAGTTGCTGGGCCATGCGCAGCTCTCCACCACACAGAAGTACACCCAAGTGAGCCTGGCGGACTTGATGGCGGTTTACGATAAGGCGCACCCGCGGGCGTGATTCCGCCCGGCGACGCGCACAATCAATCGTCGTCGTTCACCTTGAGCACGGCGAGGAACGCTTCCTGCGGGATCTCGACGCTGCCCACGCGTTTCATGCGCTTCTTGCCTTCCTTCTGCTTTTCGAGCAGCTTGCGCTTGCGGGAGATGTCGCCGCCATAGCACTTGGCGATCACGTTCTTGCGGATGGCCGGGATATTTTCCCGCGCCACGATCTTTCCGCCGATGGCCGCCTGGAGAGCGACTTCGAACATCTGGCGGGGGATGAGCTTTCGCAGCCGCTCAATGAGCGCCTTGCCGCGCTCATACGCAAAGTCGCGATGAACGATGATCGAGAGCGCGTCCACCGGCTCCCCGGCCACGAGGATATCGAGCTTCACCATGGGCGAGACGCGATGGCCGGCGAAGTGATAGTCGAGCGAAGCGTAGCCGCGGGAGCAGGATTTGAGGCGGTCGTAGAAATCGAGCACCACCTCATTGAGGGGCATTTCGTAGACCAGCATCACACGCGAGCCGCCGAGGTAATCGAACTTCTTCTGGACACCCCGCTTCTCCTGGAGCAAGTTGAGAATTTCGCCCACGGAGTCTTCCCGCGTGATGACGGTGGCCTCGATGACCGGTTCTTCAATCGTCTCAATCGCGGAGGGGTTGGGGAACTTGTTGGGATTATCGACCGCGATGACTTCGCCCGTTTTTAGGGTGACCTGGTAGCGCACTCCCGGCGCGGTGGTGATGAGATCGATATTGAACTCGCGTTCGAGGCGCTCCTGAACGATTTCCATGTGCAGCAGGCCGAGAAATCCGCAGCGAAAGCCAAAGCCGAGGGCAGCGGAACTCTCGGGCTCGTAATTGAGGGAACTATCGTTGAGCCGCAACTTTTCGAGCGCCTCCCGCAGTTCGCCATGCGCGTGGCTTTCGACCGGATAGAGCCCCGCGAAGACCATGGGCTTCGAGCGCTGGAAGCCGGGCAGGGGCTCCGTGGCGCCACCGGTTTCCGCGGTAATTGTGTCGCCGATCTGGGCGTCCGCCACGTTCTTGATGTTGGCGAACATGAAACCCACTTCGCCCGCCGAAAGCTCCTGGCACGGGATGGGCTTGGGGGATTGGTAGCCGAGGCCGTCCACTTCGAAGACCTTGCCGTTCGACATCAGGCGAACCTTTTGCTTCAGGCGGATGCGGCCTTCCATGACGCGGATCAGGACGATCACGCCACGGTAGGAATCGAACCAGGAATCGAAGATCAGGGCGCGGAGAGGCTTCTCGGGATCGCCTTCCGGAGGAGGAATGCGCTGGACGATGGCTTCGAGAATTTCATGAACGCCGATGCCGCTCTTTGCGCTGGCCAGCAATGCCTCATCCCGGCGCAAGCCGATCATTTGCTCAATCTGCTCAAGGATGCGCTCCGGCTCCGCGGCGGGCAGATCGATTTTGTTGAGAACGGGAATCAATTCCAGGTTGTTTTCGATCGCCAGGTAGGTGTTGGCGAGGGTTTGCGCTTCCACGCCCTGGGAGGCATCCACCACCAGCAGTGCACCTTCGCAGGCCTGCATGCTGCGGGAAACCTCGTAGCTAAAATCGACGTGGCCGGGGGTATCGATGAGGTTGAGCTGGTAGAGGCTGCCGTCTTCGGCTTTGTAATCCAGCCGGACGGCGTGGGCCTTGATGGTAATGCCGCGCTCTCGCTCTAGGTCCATGGAATCGAGGACCTGCTCCTTCATTTCCCGGTCTGAGAGCGCGCCGGTGGTTTCGAGGAGCCGGTCGGCGAGGGTGCTCTTGCCGTGATCGATGTGGGCGATGATGGAGAAGTTGCGAATGAAGGCTGGGTCCATGCGGTAAACTGACTACGGATAGATCCAGTATCCCATAGCAGCCTCCCAGCGCCCGATGGGGAGCCGGGCCGGGCGATCCGCGCGGGGCGCAACCGCCGCAGCCGGTGGCTGGGCTTTCTGTGTGCAGCCAAGGAATTGCGGGCGATTTCCGGATGCGGCCGGTTCGAAAGCGCGATTCATCGCATCCAGTAGGAAAGGCACATACCCATGACAGCCAGAACCATCGAGGGCCATCTCTCCGCCGACGGGCTTCATTTCGCGATTGTCGTTAGCCGTTTCAACAGCCTGGTGACGGAACGCCTGCTGGGGGGTGCGCTGGACGCGATCGCGCGCTGCGGCGGCTCCGCGGAAACGGTTGATGTGGTGCGGGTTCCGGGAAGCTGGGAGCAGCCCGTTGTCGTGAAGGTGTTGCTCGAACAAGCCCGGTATGACGCCGTGATTTGTCTGGGGGCGGTGATCCGCGGGGATACGCCCCATTTTGATTACGTGGCATCGGAGGCGGCGAAAGGGGTAGCCACGGCGTCACTCGCGGCGGGCGCGCCAGTGGCGTTCGGGATTCTCACATGCGACACGCTCGAGCAGGCTCTGGATCGCGCGGGCGCGAAGAGCGGCAACAAGGGATTCGAAGCGGCGATGACCGCGATCGAAATGGCGGATCTCCTGAAGAAACTGCGAGCGAACGGTTAGCCGATGCCCGCACGATACAAGTCCCGTCAGCGCGCTCTTCAGGTTCTGTTCCAATGCGATATCCGTTCCATCGACGCTCCGGAGGGGGTTCGCGCCTATTACGATTCTCTGTATCTCGAAGAAGGCGATGAAGTTCCGGAGCAGGATTCGTTTATGGAAGCTCTGGTAGAAGGGACGCAGGCGAGTCTTGCGGCATGCGACGAGCTGATCGGCAAGCACTCCGCCAATTGGCGCATCGAGCGAATGCCGCTGGTGGACCGCAACATTCTCCGGCTTGGGATTCACGAGATGCTTGGCTTGGGCACGCCTCCGGCGGTGGTGATTGACCAGGCGATTGCGCTGGCACGGCGTTTTTCGGGAGAGGAATCCGTGCCATTCATCAATGGGGTGCTGGACGCAGTGCGGCGGGAGCAACTCGCGAACCAGAGGGAAGCTCCGCGGCAAGCCTCCGGGGAGGACTAACCAGCTCCGGCGAGGTCGGCGCGGGACAATGCCGGAGCACCGGACGCTACCGGAAACGGCCTTCCCGATGTTACAATCGGAGGGTGTTGGGAGGTCGTCTAATGGTAGGACTGCAGATTCTGGTTCTGCCTATCGGGGTTCGAGTCCCTGCCTCCCAACCAGATCTCCTGCGCTCTTGCCGCTAAGAAAGCCCGTCGCGGCAGGTTTGATGGCTTCGTGCATGAGCGCCGCTATTTCCTTACTTGACCGGCCGTTGCCAGCCTCCCGTCCCACCAACTTTTTGTCCTTCGCATGCGTCTAGGTGAATTGGGGTGTTTTCTGAGATGAGATTGATCGGTTTTCTATTGGCATGGATTGTACTTTCGCCCCTCAGCTCGCCGGCGCAGGACGCGACGGCGCTGTTTCGGAAGGCATCCCCGGATGTCGAGGCGGCACTGCGCAAGAACGCGGGCACGTTCTTTGAAATGCAGGTGTCGAAGAAATTCGGCAGTTCCGTGAAGTATGTGGCCGAGGACAGCCTGGATACCTACATCGGCTCCGAGAAAGACTCGTGCTTCTCGATCGAGATCATGAGCATCACCTACAACGATAGCTTCGACGACGCCGTTGTCAGCATCCTCTGTGAGCGCGGCATGGCAACGCCGGTGGGCGGCGGCCGCGTGACGATGCCCAGCACCACCTACTGGAAGATCGAGAACGGCGAATGGAAGTGGTACACCCCGAAGACGGAAGGGCGCACGGGCGATGGCGATTACGTGATGACGCCGTTCGGACCTGTCCCCTCGAAAACGCCAGATATGGCCGAAGGCGCCAAAGCGGAGCGCAAGGAGGGGCAACTTACACCTCAGACAACGGTGGAGCAGTTGAGATCTCCCTTGAAGACCAACCCGAAGAAGGTCATTCTGCGCGCGGACAAGGCCTCCACCGCCGTGGCGGAGGTCTACAATTCTTTCCCTGGATTGCTGAAGGTCTCCGTTTCCTGGGTGGGATTGAAGGGGCTGACCGCTACGTTGGACCGCGACGAGCTGAACACAGGAGAGAGCGCGAAGGTCACAATCTCGTATGAACCGCAAGGCATTCAGCCGCCGCCCAAGGCCCATGCCGTGTGGATCGAGACCAACCCCATGAGAAGCGCCACGCCGGTGTGGATCGAGTTCCGCTACGAAGAACAAATGAACGAAAGCGCGCAGGCTGCGCCTGCGGGGAAGTAGGGCTTCGCGGAGCGCCGGAGCGAAGGCGCCTTTGACCGTGAAGTTTGGCTGTGAGATTGCAGTGCAATCGCTTTGGAGGGCTTCCTTCGAAGCATGTCTACAATTCATTCCTATCCAATTTCAGCGACTCCAACCGCACCCACTCCGCCCAGAGGGAACCCGGCCGGCGGAAGCACCGGACGCCAAACTCGCGAGGCGGCTGCTTCCTTTCAAGAGGTGATTGCCGCGCTACCGGACGCCGGGCGGGAGGAAGATCGATCCACTGGCGATGTCCCGGCACTGCGCAACGGCACGCACACCAAGGATGCAACAGCTCCCGTGGAACGAAGCAACGCCACGCCCGCTGCTCCGCCCGCGGCGGCCGATGGGCCGATGATGATGCCGATGCAGCAATCCTGGACGCCGCCGGTGGTTCCAGCGACGCCATCCGCGTTTCCCCTGCATCCCGTCTACGGCGTCCCGATAGTTTCGGAGGCGACGCTGAACCGCTATATTCATCCGCTGCAAAAGGTGGGCACAATCGCGCCTTCTTCGGGAGAAGCGGAGGGAGACATCGGCACATCGGTCTTCCGCGTGGCGCCGGGCGGCATACAGGATTTTGTCACCGGGGATGGGTATCGGCATCGTTTTGACGTCGAGATTGTGTTCCCGTCGCCGAGCAGCTTCACCTGGCAGGATCGGGACGCCACGGAGATCCATCCGGAAGTGGGGGAGTTCGCCGCGACCTCTCTGCGAGAGAAGATGGCTTCCTCCGGAATGGACGTGTCGAAGCTGGAGATCACGCCATTCCGGAGGAAGGGTGGCAATGAGGCGAGGCCCTGGTTCCTCGACCAACTGGTGCTGAAGATGGCGGGCAAGCCGGATCTGCCGGTTTCTCTGAATGTCGCGATGCGGGACCCGGTGTATACGCTCGAAACGATTCAAGCCGAATGGAGCGAGAGCGCAGCGGCTGCGTGGGAGACTCCGTCTTAGTACCAGCGGCTTGACGGGACGGCAGGGAGTGCGGAGTTTGCACTCTTGAGAAATAGAAAAAGGGCGGGTTCCGAAGAACCCGCCCTTTTCTTTGCTCTTGCGAGCAAGGGTTAGGAACGTTCTAGTGGACGAGCTGTTCGCCACCGTTGTGTGCGCCCACACCGTGATCAAACGGAGAGGCCGGACGATCCTGGTTCAGGTATTCGTCGCCGTCACCGGTGAAGTAGCCGGCGCGATCCGGAATGATCAGAGCCAGGTAGCCCTGTGCAACCTTCGCAACCTGGGTGTCGGAAATGAACGCGTAACCATGTGCGTACTGGAATTCGCAGGACGCAATGATGTAGCCTTCAAAGCCGGCGGCTGCGCCGATCGGCCCGACATCCTGGCCGGCAGGACCCTTCACCACGCCACCGGTTTGCAGCGTCATGAGGTACATGCCGCCTGCCGGGACGTTAATGCTGGATTCCACTGGAAGCTGGGATACGGGGTTGGCCGGACCGTTGTTGCCACCATAGGTGTAGAGGGTGCAAGGACCGGTCTGGGGCTGTGCGCCACCGCCATCCACAAACGGGCCGGGGTTATCATCACGCGAGGTGTTCGAAATGGCGATACCGGTGTTGAAGCCGTTGCGGTTGGTGACGTACGGGAAGAGCAGCAACGTGCGGCAGCGGGTGACCGTGTAGCCATCGGCCGTCTTGATGGAAGGCACGAAGCGCGGCACGGACTGGGTGCCGGTATGAACCGTCGACTGCGTTGCAGCATTGGACAGGGGCAGGTACCACACCTGGATCGAGGTGGAGCCATACAGCTTCTCGTCGTAGGATGCGGAGATCGGCACCGTCAGGATGTTGGTGAGGAAGGGATCCACGGTCAGCGCGAAGCCTTCGCCCATGCTGGGGTCGAAGGCATTCATGATCTCAATCCGGAAGTTGCGGATGACATCATTGCCGGAGGTGGAGGTTCCGACCGAAGTGCCCGCTGTGGAAGCGAGCAGCGAACCAGCCTGATCGTCCTCGCCGCCGCCAACGCTAACCGAGTACGGCGCAGCGTCAAGCGTGTTCGGGCTGATCACCGAAATGTTGAACTGCGTGCCCTGGGTGGCCACGCCGGTGTTGCCCTTCTGGGGAGCCGTCAGGTTCCACACGTCATCGAGCATCAAGCCGGATTCCGTGAAATACGCCGTGTTGGGGTTGTCCTGATTGTAGATGGCGCTGCCGGTGTTGACTTCGTTATCGACGCGCGGCTTGAAGGCGTTCGGCAGAAGCTCGATGATATCGAGTTCCATCGTCAGTTCCTTCGGATCGTCGCAAT